>JALZFP010000230.1 GCA_030861485.1 Actinomycetota bacterium
GGCCTGACGTGGGAAAGCGGCAGCGGCGGCACGTCGGGGTCGGTGACCGCTTCGAGCACCACGGGGCGGTCGGCGGAGAGGGCCTCTTCCCAGGCTCTCGCGACGTCCTCGGGCTTCTCGACGCGGATGCCTTTCATACCCAGAAGCTCCGCGTAGCCGGCGTACGGAAAGTCGGGCAGCTTCTGCGAAGCGGGGAACAGGGGGTCGCCGGACTCGAAGCGCTGCTCCCAGGAGACAAAGGAGAGGTCGCCGTTGTTCAGGACGAGCACGACGAGCCGGGGGTCGTCCCACCGCTCCCAGTGGTTCGCCACGGTGAGGAGTTCGGAGTTGCCGTTCATCTGCATTGCCCCGTCGCCGACCAGGGCTATCACAGGCTGGTCCGGGTAGGCGAACTTGGCGGCGATTGCGTACGGCACCCCGGAGCCCATCGTGGCGAGCCCGCCGGAGAGCGACCACATCATGCCCCGGCGCAGCCTCACGGCCTGGCACATCCAACTCACTACAGAGCCCGAGTCGCCGGTAAGGATACAGCCGTCGGGCAGACGCTCCGAGAGGTCCCAGAAGACCCTCATGGGATTTAAGGGATCGGCGTCCGTTTTGGCGCGCTCCCCAGCGATCCCCCAGAAGCGCCTCACCTTGCCCTCGATCTCCTCGCGCCAGGTACGGTCCGCCTTGCGCCTAAGGTGCGGGAGGAGCGCCCTCAAGGTCTCTGCGGAGTCCCCAACGAGGTTGACCTCCATCGGGTAGCGCAGGCTCAACATGCGGCCGTCGATGTCGATCTGCACACCCCTCGCCTGGCTCGGTTGAGGCATGTACTCGGTGTACGGCATGCTCGAGCCGACCATGAGGAGCGTGTCGCAGCCCATCATCAGGGCCCAGGAGGGCTCCCGGCCGATCGGACCAATCCCGCCGGTCACGAATGGCAGATCGTCCGGCACCACCGCCATGCCTAAGAGTGCCTTGCTCACACCGGCGCCGAGGACATCGGCTACCTCGATCACCTCATCGGTCGCCCCCGAAGCTCCCGCGCCGACCAGGATGGCGACCCTCTCGCCGGAGTTGAGCACCTCAGCGGCCCGCCGCAGATCTCCCTCATGGGGAACTACTCGCGGCTCCGAGTACCCGACCCCCGAAAAGATCGAGCCGTGCGCGTGCGGCGGCTGCTCGACCGCCTCCAGCTCCTGAACGTCGTAGGGCACCACCAGGCAGGTAACCGTTCGCTCGGCCTTCGCGATGCGGAACGCCCGGTCGAGCAGGTGCCGCGCCTGCATGGGGTCGGCGAGCACTTGCACGTACTCGTTCGCTACGTCCTTGTACAGCGAGACGAGGTCCACCTCCTGCTGGTAGTCGCCGCCTAAAGACGCCAGAGCTTGCTGGCCCACGATCGCCACCACGGGCCGGTGGTCCATCTTGGCGTCGTAGAGGCCGTTCAAGAGGTGTATCGCCCCCGGACCCGAGGTCGCCAGGCACACCCCGACCTCCCCGGTGAACTTGGAGTGGGCACACGCCATAAACGAGGCCATCTCCTCGTGGCGCACCTGGATCAATTCGGGGTCGTTCCCGGCCCAGTGCAGAGCCCCCATGATGCCGGTGATGCCGTCCCCCGGGTAGCCGAAGATCCTCTTCACCCCCCACTCCGAGAGACGCTTCACCAGGAAATCGCCGACGGTCTCGCTCATAAGGTCTTCTCCTTCCTTAGGGATCTTCATCGAGACAGGGACTGGCCCCCTACCGCTGCCGACACGGCGGGCGTCGTCCTCGTCGTACCCGGCGTTGTTCCGATATTTGCGGCATCCGAAACCCCGCTCCTGCCTACGGTGGAGAGATCGGCACACTGGCGTACGTTAGCGCCCCTCCCGTCCCACGCCCACCAGCGGCCTGCTTAGGGAAATAAAGTTAACCGCCAAACAAGCTAAGAGATTCTGAAGTAAACTCGTGACACAGACCTTCACGGGGAACGGAGGCGCGGGGCCGCGGGCGGCTTGCCTTGCAGATTGCTTAGAGGACGAGGGGTATGTCGGCGCAGAAGGAAGAGTACACCTTAGGAATTGAGGAAGAGTACCAGATCGTGGACCCCGAAACCCGTGGGCTGCTCGCCCGCCGCGGGCACGCGGTGCAGCTGCGAGCGCAGC
>JALZFP010000016.1 GCA_030861485.1 Actinomycetota bacterium
AAGGTGAAGCTCACGACATCCTGGAAGGTCGGAGCGGCGACGACCTCGCCGAAAAGATCCTTCTGCGGCTCGTCTACCAATATCAGGGCGAGGTACTTGGGGTCTCCGGCGGGGGCGAAGCCTATAAACGAGGTAACGTACTCGTTGCCGTAGAGTCCCGTCTCGGGGTCGACCTTCTGCGCGGTCCCGGTTTTGCCGGCCACCGTGTACCCGGGGATCTGGGCAAGATGTCCCGACCCTTCGTCGACCACGCTCTGGAGCATCCCCCGTACTATAGACGAGGTCTCCTTGCTTATCACCCGAGGGCCGGGCGTCTCGGGGGCGGCCTGCTCGGCCACGTGAGGCGTCACCTTAAGGCCGCCGTTAGCGAGCGAGGCGTAGCCTGCCGCGAGTTGCAAGGGGGTTACGGTCAGGCCCTGACCGACAGGGATGTTGCCTATAGAAGAGCCGCTCCACTCCTCAAAGGGCGGCACGCGCCCCGGGTCCTCGCCCCATAGATCCACTCCGGTCCCCTCCCCGAAACCGAAACGCTCTATGTGCTCGACGAGGCGCTTGCCGCCTAGGAGTTGCGCTACCTGGATGGTGCCCACGTTGCTCGAGTGCTCGAGGATGTTCCTCGTGCTCATGAGTTTTGTCTCGTGCGGCTCGGAGTCGTGGATTACCACATCGGCGACGGGGATGGAATCGGCTACCACGAACGTGCTCTCGTCTTTGACGACCTCCTCTTCGAGGGCCGCCGCCATCGTGAATGCCTTGAAAGTTGAGCCGGGCTCGTACGGATCGGTTAGTACCCTGCTCCGCTTGGCTTCCTCGGAAGCCTTGCCAAACTCGTTGTTGTCGTAGCCGGGAGTGTTGGCGAGTGCCACGAGCGCTCCGTCCTCGACCCGCATGACGAGCCCCAGGGCACTCTTCCCTTCGTACTCTTCGGCGGCCTGGAGTAGAGCCCCTTCGAGCTCCTGCTGGACAGCGGTGTCCAGAGTCAGACGCACCTCCTCGCCGCTCTTTAGGAGGTCGTCGTAGCGAGCCTCTATCCCACCGTAGGCAGCGTCTGTCCCGAGGTATCCCACGAGCTGGCTCGCCAGAGACCCATTCGGGTAGACGCGCTTCTCGTCTGGCGCCGTAGAGATGCCGGGCAGACCGAGCTTCTTTACCTCACGCGCCTTCTCAGGTTCAACGTCCTCGGCCACGACGCTGTAACCGCTTAGGCCATCCTCATCGTTCTTCGCGGTGAGCTTCTCCTCGATCTCGGCGGTGGTTCCAGCGTCTTCGCTAAGCACCCCGGACAGCGCTTCGGCCGTCTCCCTCGGCTCTTTCACCTGATATGGGGTCGCGATCACCTTCGCGGTATCCAAACTGACCGCGAGGTACCGGCCGTCGGCCGAAACTATGGGACCTCGCCCCACAGTTTCACCGGGCGTGGCCGAATCGTGACGCTCGTTAGCGTACGCCTCGGTGGTGAGCGCCTGGTAGCGATCATCTTTCGCCACACTCAACTGCACGGCCCGCCCTTCCAGGGACAGCAAGACGCAAACCACTACGACCGCCGCCACTATCAGCCTGAACCTTCCGCTGCCCGACTTTCGCCGGCCCAGCGTTTTCGAGTGCTTCGGCTGCCGCCCCTGGGGGAACTGTATGACCCTCGCCTTGCTCGACTTCTTGCGCCTCTCGCGGCTCCCGGTGGGGATACTCCGGGGCGTACCACCGCGCGCTCCCTTGCGAGAGCCAGGCCTCGAGCCACGGCTAGCGGCCGGTCTCTTTTTTCTTCTCTCCCCCACCATTTGCTACGTCCTACCCGTCGTTCCCGTAGGTTGCGATGTCTTTGCCGCCGGGATCCTGCATCTGCAGGCCCTTTCTGGCTAGAGTCCTAACCCTGCCAGGGTCCGAGAGCTCTGTTACCCGTACGTCGAGCCGTTCTCCCTCGCTCTCGGCACTGGCCTTCTCCTCTTCGAGCCGGGCCTTCTCCCCTTTTAGCTCGGCCGCCACGGTATGCAGGTAGACACTCCCCAACATCAAAAGCATTGGCACCAACACCAGCGCCACGAACGCTTGTCCGCGCAACGCCCCCCAACGCCGTTGGCCCACTCTTTTCAAAGCCCCTGCAGGAACACCTCGCTGCTCCTGGCGCCCCCGGACGCTACTTCCCGCAGCACTCGGGTACAGTGGCCTCCTTTGCGGCGCAACCATTAGAAGGGTTCCTCCAGCGAATCCTCCTCTGGCGAGCGGATCGCCTTAAGCGGCTCCAGGGTGCGTCTGGCAGAGCGCAGACGCGCCGGGGCGCTGCGTGGGTTCTCTTCGACCTCTCGCGCGGAAGGCCTAAGGAAAACACCTTTGCGGAAGGTCGGATGGGCCCCGCACCCGCAAACGGGGAGCTCCGGCGGGCAAACGCATCGTCCAGTGCGCTCAGAGATAAAGCTCTTCACTGCGCGGTCTTCGGCAGAGTGGAACGCGATTGTTACTAGCCGTCCGCCGGGTACGAGAAGTTTCTCCACCGCGACCAGGGCCCTCTGCAAACTGCCCAGTTCGTCGTTGACGTACACGCGCACGGCCTGGAAGACCCTCTTCGCCGGGTTGCCCCCCCTCTCCTTCCATCCGAGCGCTGACCGTACAGCCTCAGAGAGATCAAGGGTCGTCTCCAGGGGACGTCTCCGGGCGATCTCCCGCGCCACCCGCCGGGCCTCGCCGCGCGGGACATCCCCGTACCGGGCGAGCACGCTGGCGACCTCCACCTGATCTGCCGCGTTGAGGAATTCAGCCGCTGGCTCCCCCCGCTCCGGGTCCATCCGCATATCGAGTGGCCCCTCCCGGACGTAGCTGAAGCCCCGCTCTGTCTTGTCTATTTGGTAACTTGAGAGGCCCAGATCAAAGAGTACCGCACCCACCCTGAAGCCCTCTCCGATCATCTCCGTCAGAACCTCGTCGTAGGCTCCGGCCCTGAAGGCGAAGCGCCCATCCTCCTCGGCGAGCCTCGACGCCCTCGCCGCCGCCTCGGGGTCACGGTCTATCCCGACGACCCTCGCATCGGGGCCGAGCTCCCGTAGTATCCGCCGGGCGTGCCCCCCACCACCGAACGTGGCGTCCACGACCATCTCTCCACCCGAAAGCGCGAGCGCCTGGATGGTCTCTTCGAGCATCACCGGGTAATGCCCGGTAGCCATCAAGCCCCGAAGTCCCTCCCGGCGAACTCCTCGACGATGTCCGCGAAAGACTCGTCGGCGCCGGTAACGTAGCGGTTCCACTCGCCGGTGTCCCAGATCTCTAACCGATCGTCCACTCCCGCCACCGTCACATCGCGGCTGAGCCCTGCATAGCTCGCGAGCTTCGGTGGGACTAAGACTCGCCCCTGCCTGTCGAGCGTCGCCTCGAACGCCATCGAGAAGAACATCCTGCTCAGCTGACGCCCCTTGGCAGAAAGGTCTGCGTTCGCCTTGATGTTCGCCTTGAATGTCGCCCACTCCTCAGGCGGGAATGCAAACAAACACCGGTCGATACCCTTGGTGATAACGATGCCCCCCTCGAAATAGGGTCGGAGTCGGGAGGGGAGAGTCAAACGCCCTTTCTCATCCAGGGTGTGCTCATACTCTCCTAAAAGGGCCAGGACTCGTCCTCCCACTACGTCCCACTTTGACCCACAACACGCGAAATTCTTGCATATGCACAGAAAATACGCAACTAAGAGGGGCTACGATCTCTCCTTTGATAGCGAAACGCGCTTTTTTTACCTCTTACCCCTTCCCCCTAGGGATAAAGGGCCCCTCTGGAAGACTGAAGTACGTACTGGAGTCTTTACAGCAGCGTCTGGAATAGTACGTCGAGCCAAGCTTGTGTGGATCGAACATATGGATTCGAGCAATTACGAAGGCCCATATGTTGAGGTTTACAGAGTTCAGTTACTGTTCGGAAGGTCGGGCGGTGGGTTTTCCGGGCACCGGTCCAAGCCGAACCCCTGATCCCGCTACCCCGGTGAGCGGCCAGGCCACATCTAGAGACAGCTTACTTAGAGAAGACATACGCAGGTCCTGCAAAAGCAGGGGCCGGGGAGTCGTTGTGGGCCCACCAGGACTCGAACCTGGGACCGTCCGATTATGAGTCGGATGCTCTAACCAACTGAGCTATGGGCCCCGGCTGACACCCCGCCTCGCTGCGAGGGTGCCGAGCTCCCCTGGTTGGACTCGAACCAACAACCCTTCGGTTAACAGCCGAATGCTCTGCCTATTGAGCTACAGGGGAAGGTCTCTTAACG
>JALZFP010000020.1 GCA_030861485.1 Actinomycetota bacterium
GCCTGCTCTTAGATCGTAGTCCAGACAAAGCTTGAGGTCCGGGTCCCAATGCTCCTCGAGGCTCTCGCGGCCGCGCTCGACCCAGCCCCCTATCAGGGCACGTTCCTCCTCGGGGGCCTCGACAGCGTCAGCGATCTTGAGCAGCGCCTCGTTGGCCGCGATCAGGATGGCGCTAAAGAGTACGTCCTTGACTAGGAAGGGATGTGACTCGTAGATAGCAGCCTCATCGTAGCGCGCCTGCTTGAGCGTCTCCAGGAGCCAGAGGTAGCGGTCGTACTCCTCGTCAGAGGGGCGGTGTGAGGGGTCGGCGACGTGCTGGAGGTCGTAGCGGGTGTAGGGGGGCAGGTCCCCGACCTCTACCGCCTCTAAGGCCTCGTCCCACCGCGGGGAGTTGTCGGTGCCGCTCTCCCAGGGATGGTAGATCGTGACGAGCCCCGACCCTTCCGGGTCCCGGGCGGTCGTGAGGTAGAGATGCCAGGCCAGAAGGCGCGGGTAGCTGTCGCGCAAGAACTCGCGTGCGAGTTCTATACGCTCTTTGTCCTTGGCCTGGGCGCTCTCCCAGATGCGCAAAACGGCGATCGCGTGTACCGGCGGCTGACACAGGCCGCTGGTGTGCGGACTCGAGGGGGCGTCCGAGGAGAGCTCTGCCGAGCTCCAACGTTCTGCGTCGGGGAAGTAGCTCTTGGGAGGAGCCTCGGGGTTGAAGATCACGTGGGGGAGCTTGCCGGTGCTCCACTGGCTGGCAAAGAGGGTCTCCATCTCTTGCGCAGCCCGGCGATTATCCAGGTGCGCCAAACCCAGCGCGATAAACGCGCTGTCCCAGCTCCACTGGTGGGGGTAGAGGGCAGGGGCGGGCCTGGTCCAAGACTCAAGGCTGTTGCGCCGCAGAACTCCGGCCGCCAGCGGGTTTACCTCCCCGGGGTTTTCGCGCGCCGGTTGGGGCATGCCCTCCGGGGTCAGTTCTTCTCTCATCGTTCGGTGCTATCTTCGTCTCTCGCCACAGTGCCTTTATCAGCCTCTAATCACGGTTTTCTACAACGGCCTCTGGCCTGACTTTAGTCCAAAAAAGATCGGCCTTCAAGATCTCCCCCGAAAGAAGCCGGTCGCTGAGGCACGCGAAGAGGGCCACCGGGTGCCGGCTAATCTTTAGGCTCTTCGAGCCCCTTCGAGACCTCTTTGTAGTACGAGGACAGAGAGCCGAGGAAGCCATCGTAGGCGTTCAGCGACTCTCGGGAGAGCTCCTGGAAGGCCTCCCGGTGTTTGCGCATCTGCTCCGCCAATCCCCGCAACGTGTGGCGCTGGAGGTCCGCCTGGATCTCGACCTGCGCCTCTAGCACTTTGATGTTACCCTCGTAGAGGCTACGGGCCAGACGGGTGTTGGACTCCTGCACCGCGGTCGTATTCTCCACGGCCATCCTGTAGGAATCCTGAACCATCTTGGTCAGCTCCTCGACGGCTTCGTTCACCTTGTCTGTATTGTTCTCGCCCATGCTTGGTTCTCTCCTTACCCTCAACCTCCAAGATACTATCACCTTTGCCGGCCCTTTACCTCTCCGCGGCCACCGTACACGGAGATTGAGCCGGATGCTCCCGTTGTGGTATACAGCCCTGTACCGCTCACAAAGAGCACGGGAAACGGGAGCCGGGAGCCGGCAGTGCGACCGGCGAGGGAGGTACGGATGACAGACACCCACGACCTCGGTGGTTCGCCCGGTGCGGGCCCCATAGACAGAAGCCAGCATGACGTAGAGGACTGGGAACGCCTCGCGGACGCCGTCACCGTCGTTCTGGACAAAAAAGGTGTCAAGACCACCGATGAGCACCGGCGAGCGATAGAGAGCCTCGCTCCGGAGCTGTACAAGAAGCTCGGCTACTATGAGCGTTGGATTGCGGCTACCGAGTTGCTCCTCGTCGAGAAGGGCCTCCTCACCCGTGAGGAGATAGACGAGAGGGCCGCCGAGCTCGAGGAGAGCTGGAGCTAATGGCCGCGAAGTTCGGGCCGGGCGATCCGGTTCTCGTCCGAGCGGACGAAAAAACCGGCCACGTCCGCACCCCCGGCTACGTCAAGGGCAAGACGGGCCGGATCGAGGAGGTGCTCGGCGAGTTCGAGGACCCGGAGATCCTCGCCTACGGTGGCCCGAAGCCGCCCAAAAAGCCGCTCTACAAGGTGAGCTTCCACCAGACCGATCTCTGGAAAGGGTACGCGGGCTCGACCGGCGACGCCCTCTATGTAGACATCTACGAGCACTGGCTGAAACCGGCCCGAGAGGAGGCAAGGTGAGCGACGGGCACGGCAACCCATACAGTGACGCGCGCCACGGCGACGGCCACACACATGGACACTTGCACGAGGGCGTGAAGCCTAGCGCGGAGGCCAGCTACTACGCCGGGCGCATCCGGGCAATAGAGGCGCTCCTCGTCGAGAAAGGCATCCTGACCAAAGAGGACGTGAGACGACAGATCGAGTACATGGAGGCCCGCACACCAGCCAACGGCGCCAGGATGGTCGCCCGCGCCTGGGTGGACCCTGAGTACAAGGCCCTCCTCCTCTCTAATACGAAGGCCGCCGCGCTGGAGCTCGGCATAGACGCCTCCGGCCCGGTGGAGTTCGTGACCGTAGAGAACACGCCGGAGGTGCACAACCTAATCGTCTGCACTTTATGCTCCTGCTACCCGCGGGCCATCCTCGGGATACCACCTGATTGGTACAAGAGCTTCAACTACCGCTCGCGGGCGGTAGACGAGCCGCGCGCCGTAATGCGCGAGTTTGGATTCGAGCTACCGGAGAGCGTCCGCGTCGCCGTCCACGATAGCTCGGCCGACGTCCGCTATATGGTCCTCCCCATGCGCCCACCCGGAGCAGAGGGCATGAGTGAGGAGGATCTGGCCGGTCTCGTTACGCGGGACTGCCTGGTCGGGGCGAATATCCCTCGCTTCGTCAGATAAACCACTAGCAGCGCATAAGAAGTTACTCCTGTGAGCTGGCCGCTGCCTCCCCTTCGTTGAAGACGAAGACCTTCTCGACGAGGGGCGTCGTGCTAGTCCCGTACCGAGGCGCTCAGCATCGTCTTCCCTCTCTTCAGCAGCTGCAAAGTGTTTTCCGCGGGCAGTGGCTCTCCAAAGTGGTAGCCCTGCACCTGGTCGCAGTCGTGCTCGCGCAGGTAGGCCAGTTGCTCCTCCCTCTCCATGCCCTCGGCGACCACCTTGAGGTACGCGGCGGTAGCCGGCTGCAGGGGCCCGCGACCCTCTAAACCTTCTCTTCGACCTCCGTCTTGTTGGCGGCGAGGACCTTCT
>JALZFP010000022.1 GCA_030861485.1 Actinomycetota bacterium
TGTCGGCGAGGGTCTCGTAGAGGCTTGCTCGGATCGCTAACCTCTCTAGATAGGTAAGCCGAGCTCGAGCGAAACCCGACCCTCTAGCAGCAAGCTGGTACCGCCGAGACTCGCTCGTAGGCGGCCGGACCTCCTCGTTCAGGTATTTTCTAAGGGATCTAAGAAGCTCTCCCGCAAGACCTGGGCGTAATCGCTCCTAGTAGACCACTTCCCCGAGAGTCCGTCTATAGTCTGCACAGTACCGGCCCACGGCAGGCTCATTGCCACGTAGTAGCGGTCGTGCAGTGGCTCGCCGTTGGGTCCCATAACGGGCACCGCGCCGCTGTAGGCTGCAAGGTGATTGGCATGCGCCCTAATACCCTCGCTCCAAGAGGCGAACCTTTCGAAGTCATCGGGGAGATCGCCCGCGTTCACATCGCCGACTTTTATGCCCGCCACATTGTGGTGTTCGGGCGTAACCATACCTCCGAAGTGCCCCCACCCGGTCTCGAACATCTCCTGGGCGAGCATGAGGTCGGGTCTGATACCCACCGCTTCGCCCCAGGCCCACGCCAAGTCGATCCAACCGTAGGTTTGCTCGTGAGCGTTGTTGGCGGAGAGCCAGCGCCATGCCTGCTCCTCGCTAGCCATAGCCGGTCCTCGTATGGAGTCTGAGCGCGCGGCCAGATCGGTAGTGCCCTGTGCTAAAGCGGCTTTCTCGGGAAAGGAGGCCAGCACACCATACGCACACACTCCGCCCAGCACCTTGAGCAGCTGCCGCCTGGAGATGCGCAGGTTGGCTAGGCTGAGCAGTGGGTCGTTGCAGGATTGGTCCCGATTCAAAACGGCACCGGCGAAAGCAACGCGACTATACGCTTCAAAGTACCCCCCTCTTTCTTTTTGAGGCGATCCAGCGGGGATCGCTCTCGACAATTCATACCTGAAATTAGAGAGGCGCGCAAGTGCGTGCTCTCTTATAGGCGCAAGCTCTTAGATAGTCAAGGTGACCGCGACGGTCTTCTGTTATGGTTGAGAGCGGCCTAGATTCCTCAAAAGGCCAGCGAGCTGCGCACGTTCCTCCGCCGCCAGTTCCGAGAAGTGCTCCTCTATTAGTGCCTCGTGCATTAGTGCCTCGTGCTCTGCCAGCGCATCCTCTAGCACACGCCGACCCTATCCCGTCAGCTAGAGTCGGTTTCTCCTTACCCTCCGGACGCCGGTCTACCAGGCCTCGCCCCTCCATGCGACGCAGGCGCTACGCCATACTACCCTTGGTTACCAGTGGGGCGTCGGCGAGGCTCTGCTGTGTAAGCCCTCCCGCGCCGCCCGTGCGCTGAGGAGCCGAACTGCGCGATGATCTGCGTGAGTACTACTTTGGCATAGAACCGGACGCGCTGGACTCTCTCACGCCCGAGGAGCGGCACGAGTTCCATAACCTAGTAGTACGACGCCTTCGAGAGATCATCTATCCGCACTGCACCCTGGAGGTCAGCTGGGCAGGTAGAGAAACCAGTTTATCTAGTAGTCAGGAGTGGGTATCAGCAGGGCGATGAACGCTAAAGAGCAAGGCGGCAAAGCTTCCGACTGGACACCCGCGGAGAGAATCAGCTGGTTCCCCGTCCCCGATGAGGAGGACCTCGACCCGCGCGTCAAGGAGCTCGTCGAAAAGCAGCGCGAGAAACTGGGTGCGCCGAACAACGTCGTCCGCACCCACGCCTGGCGACCGGAGCTGATGCTCCGCTGGCTCGACTTCTACGAGTTCATAAGCAAGGGGCCCTCGGGTTTGAGCCGGGTGGAGCGGGAGATGATCGGGGTGGTGGTCAGTGCCGAGAACCGCTGCGTTTTCTGACTCACCAACCACGGCGCCGAGTTGCGGCGCCTCACTGAAGATCCGGTCCTCTCCGAGCTGATCGTCCAAGACTATCGCCGCGCCGGGCTCGACGAGAAGACGCGCGCCATGCTTGACTACGCAATCAAGATCACGCGCACGCCCGTGGACTGCGAGGAGGCGGACATAGAGAAGCTGCAAGCGTTAGGCTTCTCTCTGGACGACGTCTACGACATCATCACCACGGCCTCTATCTACAACTACAACAATCGCGTCGCCGAGGCCGCGGGTCACCTCCCCGACCGGGCCAACCACGGTTTGTTTCGCTGACAGAAGACGGGTTAGCAGATCTAGATTTCCCTGATAAAATAGCCGGGCCGCGCTAAGCGGGGAGCTGGCGATGCCCTGAACCTGCGATCGCCTAGCAGGGCCTAGATCCCCGCCTGAGGCGGCCCGGGTTCGGTGGAAACCGGTGCGGTCGGCGTTGAGGGTCCGGTCTCGGGCAATGGGGCTCCGTGAACCGTGTCAGGACCGGGAGGTAGCAGCACTAAGCGGATTACCCCATGTGCTGTCGAGGTAGCCGGGCCGGAGCCGACGGCCGGGAGTTCGCCGGGTTCGAGTCCGTCGAAGGCGGGGTGCGCGGCATCTTTGTAGCTGTCAGCCATCGGCTTTCAGCTTTTTGTTTTTGACCGTTTCTCTCCTGGAAGCCTCCGCTATACTAGCGGTGTGAGAGTCTTCAGAACGATTGCCTTCTAGTGCGCCACATCTCTCTCTACCGCAAGTGGCGCCCCCGCACCTTCGACGCCATCGTCGGGCAGGAGCCGGTGGTGCGTACCCTCAAACGCGCCGTAGAGACCGGCCGTGTTGCTCACGCCTACCTCTTTTCTGGACCCAGGGGAACTGGTAAGACCAGTACCGCGAAGGTCTTGGCGATGGGCCTGAACTGCTCGGAGGGGCCTACCTCCGAGCCGGATGGGACGTGCGATAGTTGCCGGGCTATTATCAACAACTCCTCCATGGACGTGCTGGAGATGGACGCCGCCTCGAACCGGGGGATAGACGAGATCCGGGATCTGAGAGACAAGGTCAACCTCGCACCCACTCAGGGCCGGATGAAGGTCTACATCATAGACGAGGTCCACATGCTCACCACCGAGGCGTTCAACGCTCTTCTAAAGATGCTTGAGGAGCCGCCGGAGCACGTAGTCTTTGTGCTGGCTACGACCGAGAAGCACAAGGTCTTGCCGACGATTATCAGCCGCTGTCAGAGCTTCGATTTCCGGCGTCCCGGAATCTCTACTCTTTCGGAGAAGCTGCGCGAGATCTCGGAGGCCGAGGGGATAGAGGCCCAGCCTGCAGCACTCACCGCGATCGCGCGCGAAGGCAGGGGCTCGTTCCGGGACGCCGAGGGCCTCCTTGACCAGCTCGCCTCATTCACCGACGGCCCCATAACCGCCGCGCGCGTCCAGGAGCTCTTGGGGAGCGCGGGTTCGGAGATACTGCTGGAGGCAACGGACGCGCTCTACGAACGGCGGGCGGCAGACGCCCTGCGCATCGTGGAGAGACTCCAGAACGAGGGCAGAGACCTCTCGCGCTTTATAGGCGAGCTCGTCGCACACCTCAGGCGCCTCATGCTCCTGCCGCATGCCCGCGAGGTCGCGCTCGACGAGGTCGACACCGAGGAGAGGCCGGGGCTCGAGGAGCAGGCCGGGCGAATCCCGACCGCCGAGGTGGTGCGCATGATCGAAGCTCTGGGCGACGCCCTCTCGCGTACCAAACGCGGCGTAGAGGCGAAGCTGGAGCT
>JALZFP010000048.1 GCA_030861485.1 Actinomycetota bacterium
CCGGAACGCCCGGATGGCCACGCCGGCTAGCGCCGCCAGGCTGACGTATATCGCCGCCAAGTCGACGAGCGCCAGAAGGCCCCACACGGGGCTTGCGTAGACCGCGTAGATGTCCCGTATGGGTGCCTCGCGCTGCGCTCCCACGAAATGAGCTAGAGTAACCACCGCGAACAGCACGGCCGCGGTAAGCAACCAGTACCCTGCCATCAGGCGGCCCCGCCACGTAAGGTAAAGCCCTGGCAGCAAAAGCGCGTAGATAAGCAGGCTAAAGGTGAACGGGGTGACCGCCTCCTGAAAAGGCCAGCCTGAGTGGTTGCCCCGAACGACGTGGTCGAGGTGGTGAAAGATACCGAAGACGCTCACCGCCGCCCCCGCGACCAACAGATAACGTCGCAGGGTGGCATCTGGTGGCTGGAGCTCTCGCGCCGACCTTGGTCCTCCGTTCATCGAGAATCTAAGAGCCAGGGTCTTCTCAGAAGCTGGCCGCCCCGACCAATGCCATCAACGCCTGACGGCTACGACCTCTAAGTAGTCGGAGGGCACAATGAGCGTCGCGTCGCCCGAGATGTTCCAGCGTTCGAGAAGTTCCTCTAGATCCTTTGCCAACGCCTCCTGGCCATCCGGATCGAGCGACTCGAAGGCCTTCAGCGTCGGACCGTAGTACGAGCGGAAGTGTTCGACAAAGTGCCCCGCCGAAGGGTACCGCCACACGTAGCGGCGCCGCCTCACCTCCAGCGAGGCCACTCCCTCACCGAGGAGCTCCCGCAGCCGCTCCTCGGTGCCCCATAGCGGGGGCGGCTTTATTCCGGGGGGCGGAGCTACGTACTTGCCCTGAGTGCGGAACATGTTGCCGATAAAGCCGTCCGGGGTCCAGTTGGCCAGCCCGATCTTCCCTCCGGGCCGGCAGACCCGTAGCAGCTCTTCGGCGACCTTCTCCTGACCCGGGGCGAACATCACACCGAGCGTGGAGAGCACCACGTCGAATGAAGCGTCCGGGTATGGCAGATCCTCGGCGTCGCCCACGCCGAAGGTTATCTCTAGCCCTTCGACCTCGGCACGCTTGCGCGCGTGTTCGATCAGTTCCGGTACGTAATCTATGCCGGTTGCCTCACAGAACCTGCGGGCGGCGGAGATGGCAGTGTTGCCACTGCCGGTAGCGACGTCGAGGATCTTATCGCCGGCGCGCACGTCGACGGCCTCGCAGAGCAGCTCTCCTATGATGACCAGGGTGTTGCCGATCCTTGCGTAGTCGCCCGAGGTCCACGTCTTCTGCTGACGATCCTTGATGGCGGTGAGGCTGGGCTCCTGATGTTGATCGGTCACGTTGTTCTCCTGTCCCGTGTCGGCGTTTGTTCGCACTTCGACCATGGCTGAAAGTAAGACTGCTGTCAATAGCGAGGGCTGCCCCTAGTAGGTCGGGGCCTGACCCTTATTTCACGAGCCTCCAAGAAGAGATCTTCTGGGAAACTTAGCAGGTGGGGAGATAGGCTAACCCCAAAGAAACCCCGCGAGAAAGGAGATCCCTTGTCTGTAGAAGAGAATAAGGCCGTCATCCGGCGGTTCTTCGACGAGGTGTTTAACCACAAGCAGCCAGAGCTGATAGAGGCGTTTCTGGCCGACGGCGTGGTGGACCACAACAAGATCGTCTTCACCGAGCCCGACGCTCCCGGCGGCATGGCGCAAGGCGTCCGGATGTTGCTCGTGGCGTTTCCTGACCTCCAGGCCACCCTAAAGCACCAGGTCGCAGAAGAAGACTACGTCAGCGCGCACCTCGTGATGGCCGGCACCAACACCGGTTCGTACCCACGGGTGCCCGAGCCCACGGGGCGGCACACCGAGTGGGAATCGATGGTTCTGTTCCGGATGGAGAATGGTAAGATAGCTGAACTGTGGGGGACGTCAGACCGGATGGGCATGCTCACCAAACTGGGGATACTTCCGGACATCGGGTAGAAGACATCCTCTCCCTCAGAGGGCTGCCATCGCCCCTCCTCAGTGTAACCTCCCTGAAGCCGAGGATAAACGTCCCTAAAGTGCGGTCCGCCCACCGTAGCGCTCTGAAATCCGGCTTAGTGCGCCCAACAAAACCTAGCACGCAGTCTTATGCTAAGCATGCGCCTGAATCACCCGTAACGAACAAAGCGGGGGGTAGCCTCGGGCCGTCACCGAGGGCGGGTATCCTCAAGGATGCCCTGCCCCGCGTGTTTGAGCGCTTCTACCGGGTCCAAAGCCCCGACCAAGAGGATCTCTC
>JALZFP010000049.1 GCA_030861485.1 Actinomycetota bacterium
TCGACGGCGTTCATATTCCGGCCAGTCTCTAACAGCTCGGCAAACTGCGGCATGAGCTCTTCCCGATGCTCACCGAGCAGATCCACGACACCGGCGTTCTTCAAACTTGCGGCGATCGCGGCGGAACGGACCCCAACCTCCCGCATCCACAGGTCGCACAGCTCCTTCTGGGAACTTTTTAGCCCAATGCTCGCCTTTTCCACCCTAGCCCCAGCCTCTTTAAACGCCCGCACGGCCTCCCTAACAATAGCCGCGACACTCTCTTCCACGGGAAACACGTCGAAGTTTGGGCTATAGGCGATCCGCAGGCCATCTATGGAGTGGCGGGTGGCGGCGAGGTAGTCGGCACCGTTGTCGGGGAGGCTGAAAGGGTCACGCGGGTGCGGGCCGGCCATCACGCCTAGCATGAGCGCCGCGTCCTCGACGGTCCTGCTCAACGGACCGCTATGGCTGAAGGGCGTGTGGGAGAGGAATGCATCAGGACGGGTGGCGGCGGCGACCCGACCGTACGTGGCCTTAAAACCGTACACGCCGCAGAAGGAGGCGGGTATGCGGATCGACCCACCCGCATCGGAGCCCTGCGCTAACGCAGCGAGGCCACCGGCAACCGCCGCGGCGCTTCCGCCCGAGGAGCCACCCGCGTTCTTGCCTACGGCGAAGGGCGTGCTCGTAGGACCAAAGAGCAGGTTGTCCGTCGTGGCCCTGTGGCCAAACTCCGGGGTGTTGGTTTTGCCGAGCACTATCGCGCCAGCGTTCTCTAGACGCTCGACGTACGTGGCGTTCCGGTTCGGGACGTAGTCCTTGAGGGGCTTGGAACCGAACGTGTTCCTGATCCCTGCCTTGTAGTCGAAGAGGTCTTTAATCGCCACGGGTACGCCGTACAGCGGCCCGACCGTCGCACCGGCCCCAAGGGTGAGGGCGCGCTCGGCCTCGCGTGCCCTCTCTCGCGCCTCCTCCCCGAGCACGCAGACGTAAGCGTTGATCTCGCCGTCGCGAGCCTCGATTCGGTTCAGGAAAGCCTCCACGACCTCGACCGGCGAGAGGTCGCGACCCCGGATCCTCGCGGCCAGTTCCGCAGCCGGCATGAAACACAGCTCCTCAGGCAAGATAGCCAGCCCCTTTCGAAAGCTTTGCGGCCCTTTCTTTCAGCTCAGGCGCGCTGCTCCTCGGCGACCGTCGAGGGCCGGGTGGCCAGGCTGACTACAAGAAGGACGATGATGTTGGCGAGCATGGCGACGATGCCGACGTTGGTGTCGCCCAACGCACCTAGAGCCGGAAAGACCGCGCGCAGCTTTATCTGGAAGGTCTCGAGGTAGGCTACTATAGCGACACCCGTCAAAACGCCGGCGCCCGCTCCCCACTTGGTGACGAAGTTGTTCGGCAGGAGGCTGAACAGCAGTGCCGGGAAGAGCTGGGTGACGAAAGCGTAGCCCAAGAGCAGGAGAAGCACCAGGTCGAGGCCGCTCGCGAGCGAGAACACCATCCCCGCAAGCGCGACCAGGGGCACGAGGATCTTGGCGAGCCTGACGACCTGCTCCTCGGTAACATCGGGTCTGAACGCCTGGTAGACGTTCTTCGAGAGCACCGTCGCGGAGACCATGAGGAGCATCGAGCCCGGCACCAGGGCCGCGAGAAGGCCAGCGGCCCCGATCAGGCCGACCATCCAGGGACCGAACGTCTCCAGGGAGATCCTGAGCAGGGAGAGGTCGGCCTCCGGTCCTTCGAGACCGGGTACCTGGAGAATTGAGGCGAAACCGACAAAGAACGCGAAGAGCATCACCAGCTGATAGATCGGCAGGTAGGTGGCGTTGCGCCGGATGATGCGCGCGCTGCGGGCCGAGAAAACAGAGCCGAAGGTGTGCGGCCACATATAGAATCCCAGGGCGGTCAACAGCACCGTCGAGATAAACCACGGAACGCTCAGGCCCTCGGCAGGCAGAGCGAGGAAACCGGGCTTCTCGGCGTTTACCTGCTGGAACATCTCCCCGATGCCCCCGTAGAGGGCGAAGGGCAGGTACAGTCCAAGGAATACGATCACCACCAGCACCAGGATGTCTTTTATCGTCGAAGTCCACGCCGAGCCGTGGATGCCGCTGACGATCACGTATACCGTGACCGCGACGACCCCTATAATCACTGCCAACGTCGAGGAAATGGAGCCGTAGGACGCCTCGGAGACGATGATCCCGAGCCCCTGAAACTGTACCGCGAGGTACGGCACCATCGCCAACACGGTGACCAGGGAGATGACCACGCCGAGGCCGGTGCTCCGGTACTTGCTTACGAAAAAATCCGACTGGGAGTGGAGCCTGTTCTCCTTGGCATAGCGCCACACGGCGGGCAAGAGCCAGTAGCTCATCACGTACGCCAGAGCCCCATAGGAGAGGATGTAGAACGCCGGCCCACCCC
>JALZFP010000063.1 GCA_030861485.1 Actinomycetota bacterium
AGAACTGCTCCCTGATCCTTCGGTCGAGGATCCATCGGAGGCTGTTGCGCGTAGTGATGCCCGGTACCGGCTGGCCGAGCGTTGGCCGCCCTCCCCGAGCGGGAGCGGACGGTCCTCTGTGGGCGGACCGGGTTCGATGGACGTCCCCAGAGCTTAACGACCATTGGGAAAAGCCTGGGGGTCTCGCGTGAACGGGCGCGTCAACTGGAGGGTAAAGCTTTAAAAAAGCTGCGCGAATGGCAGGGGGAGCTGAGACTGGAAGGACTGGTCGCTTAGGAGCGCAAGTAATTGAACCTTGCCTCACTGAGGCCGGATGGCTACAAACGCAGGATAGGCGCAGGTTCGAGGCCTGCCCTAGCATGCTGAGCCGGACCGCTGAATGAAGGGTGGCGGGAAGAGGCGTGCACGCCTTGCCCCTGCGCCCATCCGAAAGCAGAAAGCCCCCGGCGTTGAAGCTCGCCCGTAAGCTCTCTAGTTTGAACGCGCCAGGTCTTTTCGGACGACCGATAAGGGGCTCGACGAGTCTTGGCTCTTCGGAGACGCTGGTTCGGCGTGGTACAGGGGGCGTGACTTGCCCCCCCTCGGGTATGATTCGCCAAGGCCCGAACAACCAAGGAGAAAGGTTAAACTTGAATCGCACCAAGCCACCGTTCCGCGCAGATCACGTCGGGAGCCTCTTGCGCCCGCCCGAGTTGCTCAAGGCCCGCGAGGACTTCGCAGACGGCCACATTTCATCTGAAGAGCTGCGCGGCATCGAAGACAAGGCGATCCGGGAGGTCGTGCGGATGCAGGAGGAGGTAGGGCTCCGGTCCGCCACCGACGGCGAGTTCCGCCGCGCCTCCTGGCACATGGATTTCATCTACCAGCTCGGTGGCATCGAAAAGGCCCAGGACGACATGACGGTCGAGTTCCGCAACGAGGCCGGGAAGATCGAGTTCACACCGGCGGCGCTGCGTGTGCGGGAGCGCGTCGGGCTGCGCGAGCCGATCTTTGCCGACGACTTCCGGTTCCTTAAGGAGCAGGTCACGACTGCCACGCCGAAGCAAACCATCCCGTCACCGAGCATGGTTCATTATCGCGGCGGGCGCGCGGCGATCGACGAGAGCGTCTACCCCGAGCTCGAAGGGTTTTGGGAAGATCTCGCAGAGGCCTACGCCGGGGAGGTCCGTGCCATGGGCGATCTGGGATGCACCTACCTGCAGTTTGACGACACCAGCCTGGCTTACCTCAACGACCCCCGCCAGCGCGAGCGCGTGGCCAACGAGTTGGGCGGGGACGCCGAGCACCAGCACGAGATCTACATCCGCACCATCAACCAGGCGCTCGCGAACAAGCCAGAGGGCATGTCGATTACCACCCACATGTGCCGCGGCAATTACCGCTCCTCGTGGGCTGCCGAAGGTGGCTACGACTTCGTAGCCGAGGCCCTCTTTGGCGATCTAGACGTCGACGGCTACTTCCTCGAGTACGACGACGCGCGTTCGGGGGGCTTCGAGCCCTTGCGCTTCGTGCCCGAGGGCAAGATGGTCGTACTGGGCCTCGTCACCAGCAAGCGGGGGGAGCTCGAGGAAAAGGATCAGCTCAAGCGGCGCATCGAGGAGGCCTCCCGCTTTGTTGATGTAGACCAGCTCTGCCTCTCGCCCCAGTGTGGTTTCTCATCTACCTTCGAGGGCAACGACCTCACCCGTGAGCAGCAGTTCGACAAGCTACGTCTCATCGTCGAGACCGCTCAAGAGGTCTGGGGTTGATGCTGTCCTCAGGCTTGGTCCCAACGTCGAAGGTGCGATGCGTGGGATGTGTCTGCCGTCCTCTCTTGCCTAGATATCTAGCACGCTCTAAAACTGGTTAAAGAACGCTCGCTCGGCGAATTGCCTGCCTTCGCCGTCCGAGACCTCTACTCCGCACGGGGACAACAGAAAAAGGCCGTCGACGATAGGCCGCACCTGTCCGCCCAAGGCGTAGGTAAGGCCGGCACAGAAGTCCACCATGCGTTTCGCAAGCGTTTCATCGACATCTCGCAGATCCACGAATACGAGCTGCTGACGCTTGAAATGGTCGGCCAGGTACTGGGCGTCTTCAAAGCTCTTGGGACTCATAATGCTCACCCGGTGCGACGGAGCGAGAAGGTCACCGAAGTCCGCGTCGAGACGCGCGCCGGATGAAGGGGAAGGCTCGTACTGCTCCGGGTGCCCGAACCACGCCGCCAAGCGTCCCATTGCTATCAGAGCGAACACCGAACCACACGCCTCGAGGTGCTACCTCCCTTTTCTCGCGCTCCCCAGCGCACTTCAGCATGTAACATAACAGTTAATTCTGCCTAGCGCATCCCTTAGTATGTACCTCAGATTGAGGTTGAAGGACGCTACCACTTACCGTTAGAGAGCCCGCCTCAACCACAACGTCCATCAAGTTGAGAACCGTTCACCTTGTGCTTGCCGCGCCGATGTGCGAACTTAGAGTTTGCCAAGGCTCAAAGAGGACCGGGGGGTACATGCAGCCTTTGGCGGGATCGGGACCTTTTATCGAGTGTTTGGGACGCATCATGCTCTGGTGTGCCGAGCGCGGGGAGGCGCTAGTCCTTCTCGGCTGCGAAGAAGACTGGCGAGCACAGCGTACGTTCTTCGAGTGCCACTGTGGCCAAAAGCTAACCCTCGCGAACCGTCGCGATGGAGGGGTGCTTACGCCCGAGGAAGAGCGCACAGCCAGGGAGCTACTGCGAAGCCTCGGGTCCCTCGACACCTCATAAATTGAGCATCTCTGCCAGGGGATTTTCCTGATCGGGTTGAGGATCGTTCATCCCCGCCAGGCCTACGCTGCCTCCACCACGCGTCGTACGTTCCCGGGAGCGAATATCGGGTTGTACGAAGAAGGGGAATGGGCACCTTTGTCATCCCCCTTCTCTGTTCGGTAAGTGCTCGGTTTCTACAGGTGCGAGATCACAGCCTGCGCGAACTCCTTGGTGCCGGCCGAACCTCCCAGGTCTTTGGTCCGGTTCTCGGGGCTCTTGAGGGCCTCCTCTATGGCCTTCTGCATCCTCTCAGCTGCCTCGTTCATGTCCAGGTACTCGAGCATGGTCCTCGCCGAGAGCATGGTCGCCAGCGGATTCGCCCGATTCTGTCCGGCGTACTTCGGAGTGCTGCCATGCACCGGTTCGAAGACCGCAAATTCGTCCCCGATGTTCGCGCCCGGCGCTACCCCTAAACCCCCGGTCAGGCCGGCACACAGGTCGGAGAGGATGTCGCCGTAAAGGTTGGGGCAGACGAGGACATCATAATCGTTTGGTTTCATAACAAGCTGCATGGCCATGTTGTCCACAATGCGCTCGTCTATCTCCTCGAAGTCGTTTTCGTAATCTTTTGCAACCTCAAAAAAGACCTCCCGGAACAGGCCGTCGGTTTCCTTCATGATATTGGCTTTGTGAGCGACCGTTAAGTGCTTGCGGCCCATCTCTTTGGACTGCTCGAAGGCCAGGCGGCAGAGACGTTCGGTGCCTTCACGCGTAATGATTTTGATGGATTCACCAGCGGACTCGCCGACACTGTGCTCGACGCCAGCGTACAAGTCTTCGGTGTTCTCGCGGAAGGTGATGATGTCTATGTTCTTGAATGGAAGATCAATTCCCGGAAGGCTCAGGGCTGGCCGTACGTTAGCGTAGAGGTCGAGTTCCTTTCTAAGCGCCACGTTCACCGAACGGAAACCTTCTCCCACGGGCGTCGTCAGCGGGCCCTTAAGGCCGACCTTGTTGCGTCGGATCGACTCCAGGACGTGCTCCGGTAGGGGGGTACCCTCCTCTTCCACCACCTTTTCGCCGGCTTCTTGCACTTCCCACTCGATGCCCACATCAAGGGCGTCTATAACTTCTCGGGTAGCCTCGGTTACCTCCGGTCCCGTGCCATCTCCCGGTACTAGGGTGATCGTCTGCGCCATAAGGGTCTCCTCTCCCTGTAATTCTCCAGGCTGCTGCCTGTGGTGACTCGACCTACTAGGGTTCTTTATCCGCAAGAGCTTCGCACCAAACCAGGTTCGCCCTACGAAGGACTTGTATGCAGGAGGTTTGAACACCGGTGAACAGTCGCGGTATCATCGCACCGCTTCTGTGTGGTAGATCAGGGGCCCGAACTACTCCGGCTCCACGGCTAACGAGAGGTTTTGGTGTCCGAGACTTCCTACAACGCGAAGAACGGCTGGTTGCCCTTCGACCTCGGGGCCTTCGACCTGGACGGCACGGTGCTGCGGCGCGACCTGACGATAACGGAGGCAACGGTGAAGGCCGTGCGGGCGCTGCGTGAGCGGGGGGTGCGGCTCGTGGTGGCGACTGGGCGACGCTTCGAGGGGGCCCGCGAGCACGCAGAGAGGCTCGGCTCCGAGGACGAGGACCCCGTAATCTGCTACGGTGGCTCGATGGTGCGCCGGATAAATGGTGAGACGCTCCTGCACCGAACGCTGCCAAAGGACGTGAGCGTCGAGGTCCTAAGGTGGGCCGCAGAGAGGGAGCTCCACGCCCGGGTGTTCGTCGACGGCAGGATAATAGTCTCCCCCGAGACCCCGGCGGCCGTGAGGTACCTGCGTTCAAGGGAGCCGGATGTCGAGGTCGTCGAATCCCCGGCGGCCTGGCTCCTAAACGGTGGCGAGAACCCGACGAAGCTCGTTATCGTGGACCGTCCCGACAGGGTGCCGGGCTGGCTAGGCGAGGCCCAACGAGCGTTCTCTGGGCTCTTCGTCACCCGGAGCCTTCCGCACTACGTTGAGGTGGGCGGGAGAGAGGGCACGAAGTCTGAGGGGCTGAAGTTCCTCTGCGAGCGTTGGAGGATAGATCCCGCGCGCACGCTCGCCTTTGGGGATGCGGAGAACGACATAGACATGCTCGCTTTCGCGGGGCTAGGCGTCGCGGTGGGGGGGATGAGCGAAGAGGTTCGGGCCGCCGCCGACGCCGTTGCGCCCCCGGTGGACGAGGACGGGGTCGCCTCGTTCGTCCATGGCCTCTTGGGGGAGGCAACCTAGGTGCCAGAGCTGCCGGAGGTAACGACAATCTCCGAGGACGTGCGGACGCTCGCTGCGGGCAGGAGGGTCATCCGGGCGGAGATTATGGGAGATGACGTCTCGAATGCCGGGGTTAAGGGATTTCCGCGGAGGCTCGTGGGCAAGACGCTCCGGGGCACCGGGAGGCGTGGCAAGATCTTCACACTCGACTTCGGGGACGTCGTGGGCGTCGTTCACCTCGTAATCTCCGGGCGCGTGCTGCGCCTACCTGAGTGGCAGGATCCAGACCGCACCAACACGGCCGTCGTCGAGTTCGAGGGCGGGGACGGCGAAGCCTCCATCGTGCTGGCCTTTGCCAAACTCTGGCTCGGTTACTTCGACCTGTACGAGCCCGAGCGCGTGGACGAACACCCCCTGATCTCACGCCTCGGCCCCGATCCTTTCTCGGAGGACTTCTCGGTCGAGCACCTGACCGGCGCCTTCGAGCGCCGGGCCACCGTAAAGAGCTTGCTCCTGGATCAGTCGGTCGTCGCGGGACTCGGCAACATCTACGTGGACGAGGTGCTCTTCGCCGCCGGGGTTCACCCGACCCGCAAGGCGAACACCCTCTCTCGGGAAGAGATAAGTTTTATTCACGGTGCGACCCGCGACATACTCGGTCGGGCTATCGAGCTGCGCGGCACGACCTTTGACTCCTACCACGACGCTTTTGGCGAGGGAGGCAAGTTCCAGCACCAGCTCAAGGTCTTCGCCCGCCCCGGCGAGCCCTGCCCCGTCTGCTCCACGGAGATCCAGAAACTCCGTGTCGCCGGCCGCGGCACCCATGTCTGCCCGCTCTGCCAGCCCCTTTAGGATGACTCGATGAGAATGCTCGGCGAGGGGCCTATTCTATCGCTCTCTGAGCAACTCTGGGTTGGCGTTAGCTAGCTCCTGAGCGCGCTCGTAGGCCTCCTCGGCCTCTTCGTACCCGTCATCCACCTCGGAGAGGATGTTTTCCGCTTCTGTGCGGCTGTCCTCCAGGGTCGGGTCCTGCTCCAACAAGTCGTAGAAATCTATCTCCCGGTCCTCGGCCGAGATCTGGGCGTCCGCCGTCTCGGAGAGGTCCCGGGCGTATTGCCCGATCTCGGGCTCGACATCGAGTCCCTGCATCTCCGAGAGCGGTTCGCGAACCTTCTTCAGCTCGTCCCGCGCCTCCTGCATGATCTGCCGCGCCTGGGCGATGCGTTCCGCCTCTTCGGTAGACTCTCCGGCTTCGACGGCCTCTCTGGCCCCCTCGTAGGCGAGGCGGGCCTCCTCGAAGAGCCGGTTGTGCTCCTCGATGGCCTCGTTCGCCTCGTCCACGAGACCATCGGCCTGGGCGTATCGTCCCCCGAAGAGGCCGGCGCAGCCGGAGGAGAGCAGTAATGAGAGCGTTATCACAACGAGGAGCGCCGGGCGGACTAGAATACGCGCCATGAGCGAGAGTAGTTTACCGGCTTTTGGCGGGATGGGGTTTCGCCTCTTTGTGAGGACCCTCCGGCGGCCCCGCCTGAAGGGCACGCTGGAAAGGCTGTATGTGAGGAGGCGCGATGCGGGAACCGTTCGTGCGCCTGACCTGGAGGCCAGGGCGGAGCGGATCCTCCGCGAACACCTCGGTACCCAGGCCGAGAGCTTTGAGCGGGCCTTGAGGCTCGGGGAGAAGGCCGAGCGGCTGGAGGAGGACGGTACCCCGAGCGAGAGCGCCCGCAACAAGGCGGAGCGGGCGTGCGAAGAGGTCGTAACCGGGCTCGCCGCCCTGCGGGCTTCTTTTGTTGAGGCTACGAAGCAGAAGGGGGGGCGCGTCTTCGACCGAGTGTTAGAGCAGCGGTGCCCGGCCTTCGCGCTGCACCGGGTTCCGGCCGGGCGCCCCCGGTAACGCTCCCACCCAAGCTCTTCTAAGCGGCGTTACGTCCCGGAGCGGAGGGCGCCGAAGATGTCCCCGGCGATCCTGCGCGCCTCCGGGCCGGTCCTCGGGTTGAGGAAGAGAAAGGCTCCCCCGCCCAGCATCAGCAGCAGTAGCAGCCTACCGCCGCGACCGCCGCCCCTGACCCTCTGGCCCTGCACCCGCTTGTACCCCTCCTGAACGGCCTCGACCGCCGTCTCGATCTCGTTGCGGAGCTTCCTGTCGTCCCAGAGCCTGGCGACTATCTCCGTTGGCTCCTCGTCGGAGACCTCGTCCAAGATCTTGCGGGAAGACTCGAGGAGGATGCGGATGTTGTCCCTGAGGTCATCGTCGTAGAGCAGCCTCTCGGCGACGGGCCTCGCCCCGCTGTAGGCGCCGAGCAGCGCGGCGCCGAGCGAGCCCCCCTGGGCTCCCGCTTTGAGCCTCTTCGCGCGGGATCTTCTTCCAAACAAGTCGGGACCTCCCTCTCTCCTCTTTGCTTTCGTTTCCTAACGCGCACACTATACCCGTTTTCGGCGCTCCTCTACCCCGAACCGACCTTTCCAAGGTGCTCCATCTCGATCCGTAACTCCTCTCCGTCGACGGACGCGTTGTCGAAATCGCTGGGAGCCCTATCAATCTCGTCGTCGAGTTTTAGCTCACGGGCGAGAACCTCGGCCTTGAAGTAGTCGCCCCACGGGCCTCTGAGCAGGCCGACTACCCTGGGGCTTCCCCCGAGCGTCACGGAGATGGTTTCCTCGATCTCGAACCCCTTCTCGCGCCTGAGGTTCTG
>JALZFP010000090.1 GCA_030861485.1 Actinomycetota bacterium
ATCAACAAGCCTTTCTCGTCGCAGGCCTTCGAGGCTCTCCTCGACAAGGCGATGAGCTACCTTGGCAACCTCGAGGAGTTCTACGTCGTGGACGCATACGCGGGTGCCGACCCGCGGTACCGGCTGAGCTTGCAGGTCGCGACCGAGTACGCTTGGCACGCCCTCTTCGCCCACCAGCTCTTCAGGCGCCCCAGTCGCAAGGAGCTCGAAGACTTCGAGCCCGAGTGGACCGTTATCTCCGTGCCCGAATTCCTCGCTGAGCCTGAGGAGGACGGCACCGAGTCCGAGACCTTCGTAGGCATAGATTTCTCGCGCAAGGTAGTACTCGTGGCCGGTACCAGGTACGCCGGGGAGATAAAGAAAAGTATCTTCAGCGTCCTGAACTTCGTGCTGCCGACCGAGCACTCGGTGCTCCCGATGCACTGCTCGGCCAACGTCGGGGATGAGGACGACGTGGCGCTTTTCTTTGGGCTCTCCGGGACCGGCAAGACCACCCTGAGCGCGGACCCCGAGCGTAGGCTTATAGGCGATGATGAGCACGGCTGGTCGGACGAGGGCGTCTTCAACTTCGAGGGGGGTTGCTATGCTAAAACCATCCACCTCTCCGAGGAGAAGGAGTTCCAGATCTACCACGCCATCCGCTTCGGGAGCGTGCTGGAGAACGTCATGGTGGATCGCCAGAGCCGCGAGGTGGACTACGAGGACGACTACGTCACCGAGAATACCCGTGCCGCTTACCCCCTGGAGTACATAGAGAACTCCGTCCTTGAGGGCATGGCCGGGCACCCCAACGCGGTGCTCTTCCTCTCCGCCGACGCCTTCGGTGTTTTGCCGCCCATAAGCGCGCTTACCCCCGAGCAGGCTGCCTACTACTTCCTATCCGGTTACACGGCGAAGCTTGCCGGCACCGAGGCCGACATGGAGTCGGAGGTCGAGGCGACCTTCTCGACTTGCTTTGGGGCGCCCTTCTTACCCCTGCCACCGAGCACCTACGCGACGATGCTCGCGCAGAGGATGCGCGAGCACGGTGCGCACTGCTATCTGGTGAATACTGGCTGGACGGGCGGGCCCTACGGTACGGGGAGCCGCATAGACATTAACGAGACCCGCGCGATGGTGCGGGCGGCCGTAACGGGCAAGCTCGACGGCGCCGAGACTTGGGAACATCCCGTCTTCGGCCTCCACGTCCCCAAAGAAGCCCCCGGTGTCTCTCCGGAAGTCCTCGACCCCAAAGGCACCTGGGGCGATAAGGATGACTACGACCATCGAGCCCGTGAGCTTGCGAACCTCTTTGCGGAGAACTTCAAGAAGTTCGAGGCCGAGGTCGACGAGGAGGTCAAGAGGGCAGGCCCGACGGCTTAGAGAGTCTCTCAAGAACTGGGCTACGTCGTACTCGGAGGTGAGCACCTTACTCGGTTAAGGTCACGACGCGACTCCTTCGCCCCCAAGATGCTTCTTACGCCTTCTTGGGCTCCTCCTAGGATGACCCTGACTCCTCCAGGGCCGCTCCTAGGTGTACACAAACCAGCGCTTGGTCGTCTTCCTCCAGGTCCTCGACGTTAGGTTCCTAACTGATAGGCAATGCGACGTCCCGGGCCTCTAGCCGGGCGTCTGTGTGGCGATCTACAGCTTGCTTGAGGCACTCCTGCTCCCCACACCATTCACAGTGTTTCTCCTTTCACGCTCTACCCGATTCTACCTGCTCTATGCGCCCCTCTCGAGTGCTTTCTAAAAGCAGGGCGGGGAACCGTAGCGCAGGAGGTTTTATAACTCATGTATTGATTAATTGATAATGGTCGAGGAACAAGTATAGAGAGCGTTAACCTTGTACTTTGGAGAGCTCCGCTATCCAGCATGGGCCAGCATGGGCGAGCTGAGTACGGGGTGCAGCTGGGTTCATTCCACCTACCGTATGAGGAACTGGAAGGCCACCATCGCCGCGACGGCGAACGTAACCACGACGGCAACGAGGTTGGCGGAGGTTTCCTCAAGAGCGTCAGGGACGAGCTCAGAGAAGACCATCCAGATCATCGCTCCCCCCGCAAACCCAAGGCCGACGGGCAGGAACGGCTGGAAGATCTCCACGAAGAGAAACGCAGGAATTGCCATCAGGGGCTGGGGCACACTAGAGAAGATGCTCCAGAGGACTGCGCGGCCTACACCCACGCCGCGCGGCACGAGGACGAGGCTTATCGCAAGCCCCTCGGGAATGTTATGAACGGCTAGGGCCAAGCTGATAAACAGGCCGAAGGCTTCCCCGCCTCCGAAGGAGACCCCGATCCCGACCCCTTCCGTAAACGAATGTAGGGTCATAACGCCAACGATTAGCAGCGCCTTACGGGCGTCAAGGCCGCCCATCTGCGCAAAGACCACCGGATGCTCTTCGTGCTGGATCAGGGTGCGGGTAAGTACGATGAAGCTGAGGCCAAGGACCACTCCGAGTAAGGCACGCCACAAGCCGTAGGCTACGCCCTCGTAGATGAGCCCGAAACTGGCGGCGAGCATGAGGCCGCTCGCCAAGGCGTTCGAGATACCAAGCCAGCGGCGTGTGAGGCCCTTGACGAAGAGGAAGGGCAGCGCCCCAATGCCTGTCGCGACCGCTGTCAGCAGCGCCAGCAGAAAGACCTGGGCCACGCTGGACGTCTCCATGAACCCTTATCGTATCGTCTGGTCCGCTATTGTGCTGCTATAAGACAGGCAAGACTAGTTGGACAGGTGCGCACCACACCTTCCTTCTAAGAGCGTGTTTTGTAAGGTGCGGACCCCTACGCTCGCTCCTGCGTCGGGTGCGGCGCTCTGGTGCCGGAGACGGAGAGATTGGGTCATGATAACTTTAGGCCGAAACCCGCGAGCGCCTCGGCTCACACTACTGTGTCTTTTGGTGTGCCCCTCGGTTGGGGGCACGCCTCTAGCAGTATCCTAGCTCGCGCTTCGTTCGGGCCAACCTCTCGGTCCCATCCACGACCGAAAGCAGCTCGTCCAGGGCAGGATTGATCACCTCTGAACGCTCACCATCGAGGCAGATCTCGGCCAACCGCTCGGGGTCCGGAGGTAACTCGACCCAGGCTGGCCTGCCGCCTGGATCGACGGTATTGGGCTGCAGATTACCAGGTGGGGGGCGAAGCGTGCCACTTCCTCCCCGAGTCTTCCCCCTCCTCGTAGAGTGTATCGCTCAGGAGGGTGTCTACACCGCATGGGGCGGCATGAGAAAAGCCCCTACCCTAACAATGTACCTCTGCATTCCCCTAGCTAATCTCGCTAAGCCAGAAAGCAGGATCGGCTGTCGCCGTATGTAGCCAGTCCTCCTGTTCGCTCATCGCTTCAACCGCGCTGATCCGGTCGCTTGGGGCCCTAACGAGGTGGTGAACCTCGACGGCTGGTGGTCGACCACTTCCACCGTCCGTCCTCGCAGTAGCATGCGTTTTCAGCGCATTCGGCAGCTTAGCCTCGGCCACAGCGTTCCTCCTTTCCCAGCTTACGGCTCTTCGTTTTAGATCACCGGTCTTCGTTTTAGATCACCGGTAGCCTGAGGGTCTCGGTTACTCCAAGAGGTAGTCCACAAAGCGCTGCCTACTCATGAGGTTCGTCTGGACGCCCCCTGCTGTGAGGTTTTCTGTAAGGGGGTCGAGCAACACCCACTCTATGCCCTCGTAGGGCCCGAGGAGCAGGGAGACGAGTTCGCCGCCGGAGCATTCCCTCGTGTACCACTCCCCACTAAAAATCTCAGAAAGGAAATATCTTTGGGCCGCCTCCCAAGAAGAGAACACCACCAGCGCCTCTTCGTTGAATCCCAAAGGGATGTGGAGAAGCCTTAGGCCATCGTTCCCGTGCCGAGCTATCGCGTAGTGCAGGAGCACCGGGCGTAGAGCGGGACGCCTTACCTCGTCGCGCGGCGCGACGTATCCGCGCTCTTTTTTAGTGACCTTCATTATCTACCGCCTCAGCAAGGTAGGCCGGCGTCTTCGAAGTCTGTGGTGCTGTAGCGCCAGGGATGAAGGGTTTGGTCTTCCAACCGCTCAACAGTTAGCTCTTCTCGGGCGGTAGCCCCGTGGTTCGCCCCACACTGAAGGCAGGTGGCCGTGGAGTAGGCGGTGAGGGACAGCCTCTCGCTGCACTCGCACTCCGCAAGATGCCTCGGGCGCCACCTATAGACGGTGCCAAACGGCACCTCTTGAACTTCGTAGTACCCCTCGGTACGCTTATCCCTTGCCAACATCCGGTGACCCCTTTCTTTGCTATCCACTCTAGTCGCGAAGCCTGCGTTCACCTTTATAATCTCCTGGGGTAATAATCTTGTCATAAGGCAAACAGCCCATCTTTTTCTAGTACAAATGCACTACAGGGCTTTGGGCGCGTCCTATCACGTTCTACTAGCTATGGTATCCTGGCGAGCGCATGGGCCTTCAGGGGTGTCAGCTGCTACAGAGCCGCTGCTACAGCTTCGAGGAGCTTCTCAGCAAGAGCGGTGGCCAGCGGCTTAAAGCTGCTTTGCCTTTTTTCAGCGCCCAGAGGGTACCGTACTAGGGACTTATTTCTCGGCTCGCGGGCCGCAAAACAGGATAACGCTGGTTCCGCCGAAGCGTAACGCCCACCTTCTTGCCACTCGGTCCAGCTGGCGCGCTCATTTGCCGGTCGACGGCGACCACATACGAACGAGCTTGGCAAGCATAGTGTGGGTAGCTTTCTCACCACCCAAACACCTTGCTGCACGTTTCTTTGAGCAAGTTCTAGGGTGCTTGCTACCGGCTGCTACCCTG
>JALZFP010000093.1 GCA_030861485.1 Actinomycetota bacterium
GCCTCCGTCACTGTTTGGGCTTGCGTCAGCTGGCGAGTCTCCGCCGCCTTGCGAATCTTCGTTGGCTCTCGGGCCTCCGGGGCCTCGCGAACCCTCGTCCGCTGTCGGGTGCCCGCCGCCTTGTGGGTCTTCGTCGGCTGTCGGGCGCCCGCCGCCTTGCGGGCCTCCATTAGCTTGCGGATCTTCACCGTCGCCAATATCCGAGGCTCCACGCCCTAATAGACCGTCCAGATCCTCCGAAACGGTTTCCCATAAACCGATCGGCACGAGTTCCGAGAGCACCCTGGGCAAGCCCGACGACGAGACGGCTCTTAGAAGCTCGGTGCTCTGAGGTAGAAGCTCGGTGCTCTGAGGTAAGTCGAACAACCCCCTTGGGATAGAATCACCGGTCCGACCGCCACCCGCATCGCCCGCCGCGAGCGTTCCCGACACCCTCGTAACGGTCGAAGACCTACCGCCGCCAGACGGCGAAGGCGCCGACGATCTGTCCTCCACGAGAGCGCCTCCGCTTGGCACCGGTTCACTGGACTCCTTTGGGGCTGAGGGGTCGTTGAAAGCGGGCCTCAGTGTGTCAAATCCGCTGGTAGGCCCGTACTGAGCCAAGAGCAGGGAGCCGTTGGCGACGAGGGTGAGCAGCAGCAAGCTGATCAGGACTCTTGCCGCGCTCAGCTTCTCGTCGACGAACCTTGCGATGAACCCTAATATCCTGCTCATCAGCTCAAAGATGTGGCGTCCTCAGAACCGGTCCCTACTCTCGACTAACTCCTCATCTATCTTATTGGCTAGTTTCCCCACCATACACCTTGCCAGGGCGCCTTGACCAACACACGCAAGTACCCAAGTATACATTGTCCGATTTTCGTGTACAGACTATTGGACGAGTAGATAGGGACCCAAATGCGCCATAATGTCTGTAGCAATACCAACGGAAGCGTGAACCTTTAACTTGTTTTAACATTTAACACAGCGGAACGTTGGCGGGGGCATTAGAGTGGCATGGCACGAGCGCCACCGCACGTGCGGTTAGCCGCCAGAGAGAACCTTCGCCTGAATGGACGAGAATGATGGACTGGCGATACACGCTATACACAATCTTTTTGTCCGTGACGGCGGCTTTATTGATCTACTTCGCACTCTGTGCCTGGCGCCGTCGCGGTACACCGGGCGCGACAGCCTTGACGGTACTGATGGTAGCTGGGGCCGTATGGGCCGTGGCGTACGCCTTGTCGCTAACCACCACTGAGCCGTTAATGAGGATTTTTTGGGGTGAGATCAAATACTTAGGTATAGTCACGGTGCCACTGGCGTGGTTAATCTTCGCGCTTCAGTACACCGGCCGGGAGGGGTGGGTGACGCGACGAGCCCTCGCGCTGCTGGCCATAGAGCCAGGCGTTGCACTTGCCTTAATCTTCACCAATGAGGCGCATGGCCTGTTCTGGAGCTCCAGGGGCTCTGATACTACCGGGCCGTTTCCAATCATTGAGTCGGTCTACGGGCCGTGGTTCTGGGTCCACTTGTCTTTCTCCTACCTCCTGCTCCTGGTCGGCACTGTCTTTTTGACCCAGGCGCTTGTCTCCTCGGCGCACCTCTACCGCGAACAGAGGATAGCCCTGATGGTCGGCACTTCGATGCCTTGGGTGCTGAACGCGGTTAACGTCTCGGGTCTGATAGCGGTCGGTAGTCCTGACCCAGCCCCCTTGGCGTTCGCCGTAGCCGGCGAGGTCTTCGCGTGGTCACTTTTCCGCTATGGGCCGTTGGATCTGGTATCAGTAGCGCGTGACGTCGTCGTCGAGGGCATGGGGGACGGAGTGATAGTTCTGGACTCGCAAGACCGAGTCGTAGACCTCAACCCGTCCGCACAGCGCATCTTGGGTTGCCCTTTCTCCAAAGCCGTCGGGCGCCCCGTTGCGCAGATCATGCCGGGCCAGGTTGCCCTGCTCAAGCGGCATCAAGGCTCGGATGAGGCGCACGGAGAGGCAGAGTTGGGCTCCGGTGCGGCGGCGCGCTACTACGATATCGCAATCTCGTCGCTGCGAACCCGAAAGGTGGCGCGCGCGGGACGTCTGATCTCATTGCGGGACATAACCGAGCGCAAGGCCCTGGAACAGCGACTGATGCAACAGGCGCTCCATGATCCCCTAACCGGCCTCCCCAACAGGACCCTGTTCATGAACCGCCTCGAGCACGCCCTGGCTCGTGGAAGAAGGCACGAAAGCACGGTGGCGGTACTGTTTGTGGACCTGGACAACTTTAAGTTTGTGAACGACTCCTTAGGGCACGAGGCGGGTGATCGGCTGCTCGTCGCGGTTTCTAACCGCGTGCACCCGTGCTTGCGATCCGAGGATACGATCGCGCGCCTCGGCGGGGACGAGTTCGCCATACTGATTGAGGACGTCAAGTACACGAGCGAGCCAGCGTATGTTGCGGAGCGCATTGTGGAGGAGCTTCAAGCACCCTTCCCTCTTGGCGGCCAACTGGTGGTCATCACCCCAAGCATCGGGATCGCCATTAGCGACTCCAGGCAAGACTCGCCCGAGCATTTGCTGCGCGAGGCTGACCTCGCCATGTACCAAGCCAAGGAGGATGGCAAGGCGCGCCACCGGATGTTCGATCCGAGTATGGAGTACGAAACCACGGAGCGCCTTAGACTGGAGAACGACCTCAGACGGGCCTTGCAACGTGACGAGTTCAGGTTGCACTATCAGCCGGTGGTGCATCTGGGAACTAGACAGATCATAGGGATGGAAGCCTTAGTCAGATGGGAGCATCCCGAGCGGGGCATCATCCTACCCGACGAGTTCGTGCCTCTGGCGGAGGAGATCGGGCTGATAATCCCCATCGGACGGTGGGTACTCCGCGAGGCTTGCCGTCAGGCGCACAAGTGGCAAAAGCGCTACCCTGCCGAACCGCCCCTGAGCATGGGCGTGAACCTCTCCACGAGGCAGCTGCGGGACCCCGAGCTGGTAGAGGACGTCGAAGGGTTGTTAAGAGAAACTGGGCTAGATCCTGAATGTCTGATCCTGGAGATTACGGAAGGCGCGGTGGTGGGAGCAGAGGAGCATCGGATCGGCACTTTACGGAGCCTGCAGGCCCTGGGGGTGCAGTTCGCCCTGGATGACTTCGGTACAGGCTATTCCTCGCTCTCATACCTAAAGCGCCTGCCAGTTAGCCTGCTGAAGATCGACCGCTCGTTCGTGGAAAGAATCGGGCAAGACGCCGAGGACGAGGTGCTGGTTTCCGGAATAGTCTACGTAGCATCCGCCCTGGGCCTAAGCGTGGTGGCCGAAGGGGTGGAGACGCCCGAACAGGTGGCACGCGTAAAGGCCCTGGGCTGCGAGCTGAGTCAGGGACACTATTTCTCGGAGCCGCTATCGAGTGAAGCAGCAGGGGAACTGCTCGCGGCGTACGATCGCAAACGCCATCGTGATAATGGTGATAGAGCTGACGCGAGCTCAAGCTGCTAACTCTCCGTCCAAGAACCTAGTCCCCACACTCACCAGCGGTACCAGTCAGTAGCCGTCTAGCCTTCGCCACTTCCCCTCTTGGGCCTAGGACAAATGTCCTATACCGTTCCGGTTCCCCTCAACGGTAAGATGCGTCTCAGAAGCGATCCACAGGCGTTCGCTAGAGTGAAGGAGATTCCCGCTATGGGCCACATCAGATCACTTTTCACAGTAGCCGCCGTTATGGTGTTGCTCCTGGCAGCCTCCGCCCTTCCTGCAGCGGCAGAGAACTTCGGTCCAGCCTTCTTCTGCGATGCGCAGGCGTTTACTAACTGTACGGACACCAGCAACCCTTCCCTAGCCGAAGATACCTTTAGCTGTGAGGGTACGGTGCGTGATTTTGGAAGCTGTAGAAATCTGCTAACCGGCGAGAGTGCGCCCTACTGCGCGTTTATGGGAGAGGATATGAAAGAGGGAGCTAGCACCAATAGAGACGCCTACCTGTGTGGGCCACCCGAGGACTTCTTTAATCAGATTGTGGATGAGTTCTGGTACTTTGTAGAGGCCGCCCAGCAACAGGTGGGTTTCCCGTAGTTTTTCGGTACTGTACTGGGGAGGATGCTTCGAAAGACACAGATCCCCTCCCAAAGCGTCTTTCAGGGCAAAGACTCCTCGTCAATCGGGCCGAGAGCTGTAATCTACCCTGCCCCTCTAAACCAGCTTCCTAAAAGCGGATAAGGCGCCGGCAAATCCTCAGAGGCCCCCAGGGGCCGCTGGCACTAGCTCTGCGGCATTAAAGGGTCCTATTGCGAAGTGCAAGTAGGTTAAATGACAATAATTATGGCCGTAGCAACCTTACGCAACTTTTCTCCGTGGGGATCGTGCATGGCAGGTATACGCATGTGCCAGTAACAGTATTATCTGCTGTAGAGCGATAAAACCGATAGTCACTGACTACCGAAAGCAGGAGAGCCTGCAAGCTCAATGCCTCCTATTCCTCCTTCAAAGCCACCTTGCGGCCCTTGATTAACGGACCTTAATCATCACGACGTCACTCGTGTGCCTACCACTACCTGCCGGTTCTTGCAGCATTAAACCCAATCCCTGCTCACCCCGGAGGAGAAGCGGCTACAACACTACGAGGTGCACTACCTCCCGCTCTCTGTCCATCAGGCACGAGCCCGGGTTTCGTCAACACCTTACCCCTCGCATCTGGGCTGTGCTGCGAAGCCGTCGGCCTCGGGAAGAGGTCTGTCTAGGGGCTCTATCGAGCTTGCGCTTAGGTACTCCCCGAGTCGACTTACGAGCCAAGCTCGTATAAGGGCGTGTGGCGGATTCTTTATAAGGCTACCTTCCCCGAAGGCTCGTGCGCAGGCAACCTGCTCCGAGTGGATGGGTTCGTAGCGCTCGAGCGCCCTGAGTAATACACTTATTATTTCCTCGGCTTCTATGCCCAGCTCGTATCGCTCCGCCGCTAACTCCTCGAACCGCTCACGGGCGAAACGTCCACGCTCCTCAGTCCGACGCTTTCTAGCCCCCACGAGGCGGCGCTCCAACTCCTTAGCCATGCTGCGGGCGAGTCGAGCCCTGCGGGCCAGCCTGCCAGCCTCGCCTTCGAGAATCATAAGGTTCTTGTCGGCCACCTTATCACCCGTGAAGGCGGCCGGCGCCAACTCTATGCGGCGATCGTTTAACTCCTCGAGTTTATGCTCGGTTTCTCTTAGTTGGACGAGCGCCTCCTCGTGCTGCACTTCGAGTCGCTCTATCTCTTCGAAAGTTCCCTCTATGGTTGTCATTGACGCTCCTTCCCGTCTGTAAGCCCGAGCATAAGTTCCAGCGCGGCCCGTCTCCGCCACGGTCACGCAAGATTTAATGAACGAGTATCGATACTAGGTTGTGTTCGACCGTAGCCTAAGACATCCCTCGAGCACAGCGTAGAGCGGATTTCGAGACTCACCACATGTTGTGGCACGGCTGCTGAGGCACAGCAAGTAGACGCATGGTACTTCGCTAGCTCAAATAATGACCTACCGGAAGCGACGTGCGGCCAGCTGCCCGAGGAAGGGTGCAACCTATCGGCCTTCCGGCGCGCCGAGACGGCGCCGCGGATCACCGCGTCAAACCCGCTGCGGCTAGCGCACAAGCGGAGTGGCGTAGCAACTTCTTGGGCGCTCTAAGACGCGCGGGCGAGGTTTGTCGGGCGCCAGTTCAGTATGCGCCCGCTCTCGCACCACTCTCAAACGTCGTTGAAGCCACATAACGGACTGCGGCAGCGGGGCCACAGGGAGTGTACAAGCGCTGGCAACCTCTGCAGGGCCCCGCTCCTATACGTCCAATTATAATAGTTGGGTAAACATTTCCAGCAAAGGACACGAACACGTGCGCAGCAGGCCTCTGAGCCTAGTGGTGAGCATTCACGTCTTTGTTGTGTTAGCCCTCGGACCCCTCTGGGGGTGCGGCGGCTCCGAGAACGAAGGGTCTAGCAGCGCCCCAAGCACAACCGTGCAGCCGGCCGAGACCACCGCGCAACCCGAAGAAGCAGCTATCGAAAACGTGACGCTGAGGGTGTCAGGCACGCCGGGCACTGCCTACTCAGGATCCTACGGCTCCTTCCAAAGCGCGCAGTCTGTGAACGATACCCTTGGAGCCGAACCCGTAGACTACGAAATCGGGGGTAGCATCTCTGACATTCTAGCTGTCGTATTTCGGAAGACTCAGCCTGACGATGAAGGGACCCTGAGGGTCGAAATTTTGGTCGACGGCGAGGTCGTCGCCGAAGACGAGACGTCCGAGGAATTGGGCGTGGTAAACGTCACCTGGTCCGCGCAGACAGGACAGATAGAGCGAAGGGGTCCCTTAGATTGACCTAACACGTTTCACCTAACAGGGCTTCGTAAGTGTTTGCGGCATCATTACTCGCCATACTTGTTCGCTAGAGCGTCGAAACGTAGTGCAGGAATTTCGTGAGCTGGAAACCGCCACAGAGGTGTCAGAGGGCCGAACACATAATCTCGATAGACGAAGTTGTACCTATCTGAGGGTACCGTGCACAGGAAAAGGACCAGCCACCTTTGCTGCTTACCGGGTTTTTGAATACCCGCTTGTCCACCTTGCAGCATCCCCTGCTAGACGAAAGGCGATAAGTCGTTCGCGTTCAGTCGAACTCGAGGACCTTTTGAGAATATCTTAGTTCTAGGTTCTGCGACTGAGAAGACAATCATACCAGGTTCTTCTAGAAGCACTGTAGAACCAGCTGCGCGCAACCTCGCGCTTCTCCAGCCGTTGCTCCTTTTCTCGCTCGTCAGCGCAGCCGACCTCTAGCGTAATCTTGCCCGGGTATGCCTCGCCTCCACCCGCTCGTGGGCCTTCGCGGCCCAAGGCCACGTGCGAGTCGCCGCTCGGGCTCACTTTGTCGCTGCGCGGGTCTCGATCAGCACCTCGGAACCCAGCGTCCGCTTGACCGGGCACTTGTCCGCAATCTCTCGGAGTCGCTCGCGTTGCCCCACGTCCAAGGGACCTTCCAGTTTCAACTCCAGCTCTATGCGGTCGATCCTACCGCTCTTCGTCTCGCACTCCTCGCAGTCCTTTGCGTGAATCCTCCCTTGCTCTGCCCGCACCGTTACCGACTCTAGCGGCCATCCCTTGCGGTCCGCGTACATCCGAACGGTTATCGCGGTGCAGCTCCCAAGTGCGGACAGTAGGTAATCGTACGGTGTGGGACCGGCATTAGTGCCCCCGAGAGCGGCGGGCTCGTCGGCCACCAGAGCGTGCCCGTTCGCCTTCACCTCGCTGCACAGGGCTCTCTCCGTGCAGACGACCACGGCACCATTGTACCTATCCGTTGGCATAGCACTCCTTCCTACCCGCTATCCTGGAGCCGGCTCTCCCGGGGACGGGCCCATTTTACTCCCACTATCTTATACAGAGAACCCGCAAAGCTCGGTGATAAGACCGATCACACGACGCCTCGGTTCTTACCGCCCTTCCTTTGGGTTTCTCCGCTAGGACATATGATGGCCAGGAAACATTCACCGAGCTGCCGCGAGGGCCTATTACCGGAAAGCAGTATTCACGCTACCGCAACCCTATGCGTTAGGATCGGGTAAAGGTCAATTCTTTCCTATCAGGCACAGTAAGCAACACCATACGTAGCGCTCCTGGAGAGGATACGCGGAGCTTCTCGTGAGCTTGTGTTTTATAGAGAAGCCGGTAGAACGAAAACACGAAGAGACCGGCGTTCAGGACCATCCAGCCCCCCTCCATATGGGGAAGCGTCCGTGATTGTCGGCCTTGGGTGGCACGACTGCTTTCTGAGGCAGGGGCAGGTCCCCGCCCGCTTTCAGCAGCTCTTTTGCATCCCCTCGCGGCTCTTCCTTCAGCAATCCTCCCTTTGGTGGTCCTCCCTTCGGCAGCTCCCTGGCTCCGGGAGGAAGCCCCGAGTCCGAATCTGGCGGGGAGAAGGCCTTTGCTATCACCCCTGGGCCGAAGCCACCGACGCAACCATCAATACAGCCAGCACACATGGTCACTAGACTCACAACTCGTCGAACTCCCGTCCCCTTCATGGCCCGAATAAGAACCTGTGCAGCCAAGAGCGCCACTGTAAGGGCTTCTGGGGCTGTAGAGCCGTGTAACCCTTGCCCGTGTGCTCCCCGGCCGTGTCGGAAACTACTCGTGACTCTTTGGATGATTGCAGTTCGGGGAGGTGTTGAGTCAGGGACATAATGATGCTGTCCTTGCGGCGGGCCTCCTCCTTCCAGTCCTCAGCCTCTTATCGCAGGTACGCGATCTGCTCCTTTAGACTTTGGACCAACGTACTCACACCGGTATCAATACCGTTACCCTCACCGGTGGCCCTATCCTCCGGGTCTAGATATACGTATACGCGCCCGTCCTCATCCTTGTCGTGAGCAAGGGTACCCCGCTGGATCCTCTTTCTGATCGCCTGTTCTTTGACTTTCAGTCTGGCTGCCGCCTCTGCCACCGTAACCCTGTACATCTTCTCGTACACGCCCACGTATACCCCCTCTCAGCGAGCACTCTTGTCTATTCGTGCCCACGCTATACTCTGCCACTGCGTATGTAGACGTGTATATGGACATTTCGAGGAAAGGCAACATATTGGGTATGGTCCACTGCCCCACCCCCATACTTATCGCTGGCCCAAATGTAAGGCTAAACCTCAACCTTAGGTTCTATTGAAGCAGTGAGTGAAATTCGCGTAGAGCATAAGTAGATTGAAGTAGAGCACCGTTCATCTTGTGCCCGTCCTGCGAGTGTGCGAAGTTGCCCTCTGTGTAGCCCAGCGGCTCGGCAAAACCATAACGACGAACGCAACGCCCCCAAGAGAGGCGAAAGGAGGTGCGTACAGATGCAGCGTTTTCCAGAGCAGCAGATCGTCCTTACGTGCGAAGAGTGCGGAGAGAGGCTGATCATTCTCGGTCCCGAAGAGGACTGGCGCTCTAGGTGCGCCATATTCGTGTGCGAAAAGGGGCACAAACTCACCCTCGACGGCCACCCCGAAGCAGAGGTGCTCGCTGCCTCCTAGTAGCACCTCCTCCTCACTTGCAGTCCCCCCAGTAGGCACACGTGCCCCTCTTCTACCCTTGGCTTAAAAGCGCTATGATTTCTGTGGGTAAGTAAGTAGGAGAGCTATAGCGAAGAGGTTCGAGGACCCGGTCGAGGTCCCCTCGGCGGTGTTCGAGGGTTTGGGGGCCGTGCAGGAGTCGGGACAGACGAACATGCTGGACTATTAGGCGGTGCGCTCTATCGCGACCCGCATAGGCTACCCCGAGGCCGCGCTTTGGGTAGATGAGCACCGGCACGAATACTCCGAGGGCGTATTTCGCGGGTTTGTGGCGACCGAGTAAGGAGGCGCCGAAGGGCGCCAAGAGATGGTTAAGGTGCGACGGATTTGAGTGCAATCGCACATTGGAGAAAGAGGCCAGAAGCTAGTTCAAGCCTTCTCCAGACCACTATTCTGCAAACGGCCAACGCTGTGCCAGCTGTTTGCACTGTTTTTCGGCCCGTTGGCCGATGCTAGGTTACTGTCTCGGAGAATAAGCTTCCTCTTATGGAAGCGAAGTGGCCAAAGTGGAAAAAGAGCAAGAAAGGCAAGAATGACGAACGTAGCAGCTTGCGATACGGCCTACTCCGAAGAGAGGTATCATTACTACTCGTGGCTAGAAGACTACCTCGAACGGCTCAAAGGCAAAGAGGCTTATAGGGAGTTTCAGGAGGGTCGCTGTGACGATTCCGGGTACTACGCACTCGTAGTATCGGTAGCGGCATAGAG
>JALZFP010000109.1 GCA_030861485.1 Actinomycetota bacterium
CTAGAGAGAAGGTCTCTTCTCTACGTGTTGGTGGTACCCGATGCGACAGCGCTGACCAAGATCGCGTGGAGCTTCTATTACGGCAGCGAGTCGGGGCTGGCTCGCTTACCGCCCTCCTCCATAGGTCTGATAGCCCGCAACACGGTGAACCTGTACGTGCCCCGTACAGGTTTCGCGGGAAGCTTTCGCTTTGGCGCTACTGGCTGGTGGTCTCGGTATAATTAAGTCCGACCCGGCCGTAGTAACTGGTGTCGGGGTACCATACATTGGGAGAAAGACTTTGGCACAGCCTCAGACGCAAGAGGCCAGAATAAAACTATACACCGGCGACTACTGCCCGTACTGCCGGAGGGTAAAAAAGGAGCTCGGCAGGCTCAACCTCCCTTACGAGGAGGTCTACGCCGACGCCGACGGACGAGAAGAGGTGATAAGACTCTCCGGGCAGCGCGCGATCCCGATCCTCACCATTGATGACGAGGTGCTGGTAGACTCCTCTTACATCATCCGCGAGCTCCGCAGCCGCTTCGGCTAACGGGAGCCGTCCAGCTCCTCCAGGGCGTAGGAGACGTAGTAGGCGGCGGAATCCTCGTAGCCGTTCTCCAGAAAGGCGCGGGCCTCGCCAACGGGGTCGGCGGTTACTTTCGGGAACTCGAGTACGAGCCCCTCTCCCCAGTCCGTCGCGCGCCGCCAGGACCCCTGTAAGGCGGTGCGGCGGCGCAGTATCTCCCCCAGGTAGCAGCCGAACCCGCGCACGAGCGCGTCGAGGATCGGCGCGCGCGCCCCACCCCCCGTCCTCTCACCCAGAGTCGAGAGCAACTCCTCCTCGACCCGCGGCAGCCCTTCGGGATCGTAGTCGAGGTCCAGGCCCCAGTACCGTTCGGCGACGGTCCTGAATCCCTCGCTGCAAGCTTCGGCGTATCCAGGATCGTCGCGGCGGAGGAGGTCCAGCTGGAGCAGGGCCGCTCGCGAGCGCCCGCAAAAGAAGCGGACCTCATACGGCACGGGGTAGGCCCCCAGAACCTCGAAGGTCGCCTCCGAGTACTTTGAGCCGCGAAGCACGGCCGTCATCTTCAGCACGCCCTCCACGGTCTCCCTCTCCCACGGTCCGGTCTCAACCTCGACGAAAGTATCCTCCCCGCCACGACGGAGGTAGAGGGGCAGGACCGCCCGACCTCCAGCGGGCGAAACGACCTCCTTGAAGAGCTCGACAACCTCCTCGCCGCGCCGCCCCAAATCCTCGGCGACCCGGGAGATAGAAGCCGGTCGCGGGGCGTCGACTTCGATCTCGATAGTCTCCGAGAGCGGTCGCGCCGCCGGGGGTTCTACCGGCTCTGCAAGCGGGCCGGAGACCCTCTGCCTCTCCTCGTACACCTCGCGCCCGCGACGCCTCCAGAACATACGCGCACCCCCGTCTCATCTTGCCCAAGAGCCGGGGAAATTCTAGCACCGGAGGCTGCGCCAGAGAACGATTTGCCGGGAGGCGCCTCCATGCATTACCCTTACGCTCCGTGAGCACGGAACGCGAGAGACCCGGGCGAGCTGGCAAGCAAGAGGTTCTCCTGATCCGCCACGGCCAGTCCACCGCGAACGCGAGCGGCGTCTGGCAGGGACAGTTGGATTTCCCGCTCTCCGAGGAGGGCCGGCTCCAGGCAGCCGAGGCGGGCCGGGCCCTGAAGTCCAAAGAGATCTCCGGTGTTTACGCAAGCCCCCTCGCACGGGCCTTCGAGACCGCTGAGATAGTGGCACGCGAGGCCGGTTTCCCCGGGGAGATCGTGCCCGAGCCGGGTCTCATGGAACGTCACGGTGGCGTCCTCGAAGGCCACACTTGGGCGGAACAAGAGGCCAACAACGCCAAGTTTGCACAGAAATTCCTCTCGCTCCCCGAAGAAGAGCGCTGGGCCTTCGCCGGCGCCGAGACCGACGAGGAGGTACTGGCCCGGTTCGGAGAAACCCTCTCCGAGATCCTCTCCCGTCATCCCTCGCCCGCCGGTTCTCTGGTCGTCGTCACTCATGGCGGCATCATGCGGGCGTTCTTGAGGGAGTGTTTCGGTCCCGCGGTGCTCCCCGGCGACGAACGTGCCCCGAACGCCTCGTTTACCCGGATACTATTCGAGGCGTCGAACCCGGACGCCGCACCGGAGCTTCTAGAGATAGCCTCCACGAGCCATCTGGCCCCGGAAGAAGAGCGGCAAGCGCGAGATCAAGCACGGATGCGCGCCGAGTAAGAAGCCCCGCTAGTACCCGGCTCTACTACCCTACGAGGCGGACGCTGCGGGCATTCGGCCCCCGGTCGTTGCGGCCGACCACATACTCGACCTCGCCGCCGGGCTCCAATCCGGAGGGATCTCCCTCGACCTCGGAGTGGTGCACGAACAGATCATCGCCGGTCGGCCGTACCAGGAAGCCGTAGCCCTTTTCGGGATCGAACCACTTCACCCGTCCCCGCTCCCGGTCCGGTTCGGGGACCGGTGCCTCCGCAGGCTCCGCCGCGGTCGCGACGGGGCCGGGCGTGGCCTGTTGCGGTCCAGGCCCGTTCTCGGACTCGCCGCTTTGTCCATCCTGCGAGACGCCCAGTGGGGCGTTTCCGGCCGCCTCCAAAACTATTGCATCCTCGGCCACCTTCACCACGACCGACTCGACACCCGCCCAGTGCTCCTTCCAAATCGGGTCATCCGCCACCGCCGGGTCGAACCACATACCCCAGCCGTCTTGCTCGCCGTGGTCGAGGACGCCCTCGAAGACGCTCACCGGTTCGTGGGTAGCGCGGTCGCGGCGGTAGATGTCGTTACGGGAGCGGAACGACTGTACGGAAGAGGCGCTGGTACCCAAGGCGTCCGCGATCCACTCGTCCGTCCTGCCCTCGTCTACCCACTCCCGTATCCGCTCTAT
>JALZFP010000130.1 GCA_030861485.1 Actinomycetota bacterium
CAAGCCTGGCCGGCTCCCGCCTCGTCATCGCCGCCGGGGGCGACGGTACGATCAACGAAGTCGTCAACGGCCTGGCGCGTGATGCTACCCTAGGCATACTGCCGCTCGGGACCGCGAACGTGCTCGCGCGGGAGCTGGGGCTACCCCTGAAGGCAGAAGAGGCTTGCAAGCGCATCCTCTCCGGCAGAGAGATCCGGATAGACGTTGGTGTCGCCATAGACCATGAGGGTGTCGAGCGCCGCTTTACCTGCATGGCGGGGATGGGTCTGGATGCCCACGCCGTGAGCGAGGTCTCCCCGAGGCTCAAGCGGGTCTTGAGGGCGCTAGCCTTTCCTCTGGCGGCCTTGAAGGTGTACTCGGAGGGGGATCTCCCGACGCTCCACATAGAGCACGGCGACGATACCTACCTGGCGCAGTTCGCCATCGTCGCCAACGGTCAGTACTACGGTGGGGACTTCAAGACGGCCGAGGACGCCGCGCTCACCACGGGCAAGCTCGAGGTCGTCCTCGTCGAGCGGGTGAGCTGGCTCCTGCGGCCTGACGTCTTCGCCAGCATCCTGGCCAAGAGACCACTGGACCGCTCCATGCGCTCCATAACCAGCAAAGAGCTACGCGCCACCTCCCCTGGCGCCCAGGTCCCCGTGCAACTGGACGGCGAGGTATGGGGCCGCCTCCCGATGTACTTCCGCATCGAGCCCGGCGCCCTGAAGGTCGTTCGTTAGTATACGTAGTTGCCGGTGCTCAGCGGAAGAATAGGGCGACGAGAATGGGTACTACGACGATTATGGTGCTCAGTCTCACCAGGTGGACGAAAGTAACAACCACCTCGTCGGCCTCCGCTTCGCTGGCGGTCGCGACGACCCCGCTTAAGCCGCCGGGCGTCGAGGCGAGGATGGCCGTTACGAGATCGTAGCCGAAGAGCCGCACGAGCATCCAACTCGTAAGCGGCCACAGCAACGTCTGGCCAGAAACGATCACGGCCCCCGCCCCCGCGAGCCGGGCGAGCTGGTCGAAGAACTCTCCCGAGACCTGCAAGCCTATGACAGCGCCGGCCAGCACCTGGACTCCGATCTGGAACGCCCTGACCGGCACGGGCCTCCCCGTCAACAGCCGGAAGGCCGCGGAAGCCGCCAGGGCACCGATTATCCCACCCGCCGGCACCTGGCTCAGAATCCCGGCGAGCCCGGCCAAGACCCCCCAGGGGACAGCCACGCCGAGCCTCTTCAGGTCTTCGGCGTACCCGGAGCTTTCCGTAAGGGTATACTGCCGTTCCTGGGGTTCAGATTCGGTCTCCTCGTCTTCGTTATCCTCTTTAGGTCCGAGCCACACCAGCAGTACGTTCACCGCCGCGATAGCCAGGAGGACCCGGACCAGCTGTACGGAGGCTACAGCCGCCCCGTCGGCGCCGAAGCTCAAACTCACCGCGCTCATCTCGGTCAGGCCACCAGGAACGGCCGCGAATACGGCCGTGACGGCGTCAATGGAGGTAAGGGAAGCGGCGACGAGGGCGGCGGCGATCCCGGTGGAGGTTATGATCGCCGTGATCAGAGCAGCAGGCACCAGAGCGCGCGCGCCGGAGCGAAGCTCGTCCCTGGACATCCTGAAGCCCACCAGCATGCCCAAAGAGACCTGCAGCAGCCCGTTGGTCCCGGGGGGAGTCGCAACCTGCGGTAGCCCCACAAGCGCGCCCCCGCCCCCTACAGCACCTGCAACTCCGATCAGGGCCCCCAAGAGGATCCCCGCTGGCACGCGCAAACGACTGCCCAAGTAGGCACCGCTGGTCCCGAACAGCAGAGCGACGACGACGGTTACGGCCGGGCTAATGCGCGCGTCTCCTTCCGCTAAAAAAGCCTCACAACCAGGCGAACCTGGGCCGCCTGCGATCCGAGAAGGCCAGGCACAGCCCGAGCGTCAGCAGTTCGCAGAGCCGTACAGCCCTGGCGGTGCGGCTCTGCGAACTGCGGCAAAAGTGCCAAAAAGAACGGCGCCCCCTTCGGGTTGGCCACGTTCTAGGCCACGCCCTGACCGAAGACGCTCTTGAGGTTTACAGGCGCCGCTCCGATCGGTACGGCGGAGCCCTCCCTGTCCAGAGACATCCTGATCTCCCAGGGAGATCAGGCACGCCGCCTCAGCATACTTGACTACCGAGAAAGCGTTAGCGGCCTGCGCCAGCAAAGTGGAGAGCCTAGCCGCCGCGGAGATCAGCGCCGCCCCACGCCCCTGTGCAACACTTCGGGTGAGCACCAGGGTGTTGTCCGGTCCCGGGAAGACTATGAGCGCCAGCGAGGCCGTGAGGAACAGGATCAGGTCCAACTCGCTCAACAACACACCCCCTCTCTTCGGCCGACAGCTTTATTCCACCGTTACGCTCTTTGCGAGGTTGCGAGGCTTGTCCACGTTGAGGCCGCGCGCCTTGGCGACGTGGTAGGCGAGCAGCTGTAGAGGCACGACAGCAACCAGGGGACTCAAGGTCTTCGGCACCGCGGGCACCGGCAACGTTACCTGCGCCACATGCCCAGCCGCTTCGTCGCCTTCGTGAGCTATCGCTATGACCCGTGCGCCGCGGGCCACGGTCTCCTCGACGTTGGAGAGGGTCTTCTCGCGCAAAAGTCCTTCGCCTAGGATCGCGATCACCGGGCACTGCTCGTCTACAAGGGCTATCGGGCCGTGCTTCATCTCGCCTGCCGCGTACCCTTCGGCGGGGAGGTAGGAGATCTCCTTGAGCTTTAAAGCGCCCTCCAGAGCCGCCGGTAACGACTGTCCCCGCCCCAAGAACAACGCACACCGCGCCCCCGCAAACACGTTCACGGCCTCTCTCACGACGTGACCTCCGAGGAGCGTAAGCGCCTCCTCGACTTTCTCGGGCGCCCGGCGCAAGCCCCGGCCGATCTCTTTTAGCTCCTCCCCAGTAGTAGGTCGAGCACCTGGCTGTCGAGCACCCGGCTTCTTGTGAGCGAGCCCCAAAGCCAGGAGGTACATGGCCGCGACCTGTGTCAGAAAGGTCTTTGTGGCGGCGACCCCAACCTCGGGACCAGCCCTGGTCAGGAGGACCGCGTCGGCCTCACGGGTGATAAGCGAGCCCTGTGTGTTGGTCACGGCGAGTACGCGCCCGCCAAAGGCCCGCGCCGCCTCTAGGGCCGCTAAAGTATCTGTGGTCTCCCCACTCTGGGAGATGGCGACGACGAGGGTCTTTTCGTCCCCGATTGGGTCGGTGTAGCGATACTCGCTCGCCACGGCTACCTCGACGGGCACTCTCGCAAGACGCTCGATGGCGTGCTTGCCCAGGAGCCCGGCATGATAGGCCGTGCCGCAGGCGACGATGACTACCCGCTCAAAGCCCGAGAGGTCCATACCGGTCTCGGAGAGGTCCACACGGCCTTCTGCGTCGAGGCGTCCCGCGAGGGTAGCCCGCAGAGAGGCGGGCTGTTCGTGGATCTCCTTGAGCATAAAGTCCTCGTAGCCGTCAAGGCTCATCTCCTCGGGGCTCCAGTCGACCTCGAAGCTCTCCCGCTCGACCGGCTCTCCAGAGAGCGTCTTTATCTCAGCCGAAGAGCTGGTCAGGACCACGATTTCGCCGTTCTCCACAAAGAGGAACCTCCTCGTGTTACCGAGCAAGGCCTGCACCGCGCTCGCCAGAAAGTTCTCGCCCTCCCCCAGTCCCACAACCAAAGGGCTCTGGTGGCGTGCCGCGACAACTTTCTCCGGCTCCGAAGCACTCATCGCCGCGACCGCGAACGAACCCCGAAGGCGCTTAATCGTCCCCGCGAGCGCCTCCTCCAGCGGCTCCCCGGCCGCCACCCTCTCCGCCAAAAGGTGGGCCATGACCTCAGTGTCCGTCTCCGAACGGAACACAAAACCACGCTCTTCTAACTCTTCCCGGAGCTGTGCGTGGTTCTCGATAATGCCATTATGAACCACCGCGACCTCGTTATCCGCGCCCCCGTCCGTGCCCCCGATGTGGGGATGGGCGTTGGCCTCGCTGGGGCGCCCGTGGGTCGCCCACCGAGTATGACCCACACCGCTGCGCGCCTTGGCAAAATCGCCGTTTCTCTGCCCGACGGCGACCGCCAGGTTATCGAGCGGGCCTACCTCCCTGGCTATCTCGATTCCCGCTTTGGGGAGGGCCAGGGCAAGCCCTGCCGAGTCGTAACCTCGGTACTCGAGGTTTCTCAAACCCTCCATGAGTACCTGCACGCATCGCTCTCTGCCGGCATAACCGACGATTCCACACATACCACACCTCCTCATTCCGGAGCGAAAGCCCCCGGAACAACCGAAGATCTGGGCAGAGCCCGAAGGAGGCAGAGAGAAAGCCGTGCTCTTGCTCGGGCTCGGGAGGCGTTTTGTCCCCAGCGTCGCCGCCGGGATTTGTAGCCGCCCTAACGACCGCCCGTAGGCCGAGACGCACCCGCCGAAAACTCGATAAACGTCTGCCTCGTCGACTCCAGCTCCGGTGTTCCTCATCGCCGGTGCAGGAGACCTGGCGCTTTCTTGTTGTTCGCTCTTTCTCCGCCGGCCCTCTAAGGGGCCTGCCGCTTCTTACCTGTTCCTTATCAGCCGCGACCTCTCTCTTCTCTAGCGGCACCTCCGAGTCTCACCCACAGCGACGCCCTAATGTAACCCTTCCGCAAGGAAAAAGGAAGGGCGAACCCTGGTGCCTACCGGGGGTTAGGTGCGCAGGACGACGAGGACACCGGCTATCACGAGGGCGGCACCACCGATCCTCGCTAGGGATACGGGATGGACCGGCAGGTTCAGGAGGCCGAAACGTTCGAGGATTATCGAGGCGAGCACCTTCCCGGGTATTATGAACGTGACGGTGTTTGCCGCCCTATTCTGCGGATCAGAGTGGGTCAGGATTACAGAAGCGACAATGTAGAAGGCGCCAAGCACCCCCATCCAGGCCCACCATGGTGCGTCGGCGACGTTACACAGAGCCGGTACGCCCTCGCGGACCAGAAGCACCACCGCCCCGAGAACGAGCGTGCCCACGAGAAAGGGGATCGCCGCGGCCGTTATCGTCCCTCCTACCGTCCCGCGCAGCTCGCTATCGACGGCGAACTGTACAGGTACCGCGGCCCCCGCCAAAATGGCGAGCAGCGTAAACAAAGCTTGCACCTCTCTTCTCCTTCCCCTGTCATGGTTGGCCGCACGCCGCCTTACTGGAGGAACCGGGATCGCCGCGAAGAGGATCAGAGACGAGGGATAAGCCCCTCGCCATCCTGCTGCCCGGTCCGCATGAGCATATCTCCGTGGCCGACTCCCCCACGGGCGGCACTATATGGGCTACGATTTGGGTATGAAGGAGACAAACTTTACCGTACGTCCCGGCAGGCGCGACGATGCTGCTGCCGCCGCGCGGCTGTGGGTTATGAGCGCCGAGGAGCACACCCTCTACGACTCCGTCTACAACACCGCCCCCGACGCCGAAAAGGTCATGCGTCGCTTCCTAGCCGACCTCTCCTCTAGCTCCCACT
>JALZFP010000133.1 GCA_030861485.1 Actinomycetota bacterium
AACGAACACTCGTCTTTCAGGCGTCTAGCACCACGTCTGAGAGAGGGCTGCCGATGCAGATGAGCCGGTAGCCCTTCTCGAGCTCCTCATCAGAGATGGCGAAGGCGAGGTCCTGGTCGATCTCACCCTCCAGACACTTCTGTATACAGGTTGTGCAGGTGCCGCTGCGGCAATCGTAGGGGAGCCTGAGCCCGGCGTCTTCGGCCTCCTCCAATATGTACTCGTCCTCGGCGACGTCTACGGTGATGCCGCTCCGCTTGAAGGTTACTTTGTGGGTCTTCGACATCTTCTCTCCTGTAAAAAAGGCCCCGGCCCCGACTCGCGGGACCGGGGTCTCTGAAAGCTCACTGGCTCTTATAGCGCTATGGCCTCGAAATCCTCACCGGGGGCGCCGCAGACGGGGCACTCGTCGGGGGGCTGGATGCCTTGCATCTCCTCGTTGCAGACGGTGCAGACCATCGTAACGGTCATAGGCGGGTGCGGGGCTTGGCCTTTCTCGTCAACCTCTATCTTCTCGCCGGTATCACGGGCTAGGTCGGCGATGGAGATCTTGCCGGTTATAACGTCCTCCATCGTATTGCGGGCCCCGGAGAGCGAGTCCTCGACGAGCGGAAGGTCTATGTGTGTTACGCCCTGCTCGCGGGCGAGCTTCTCGGTCATATTGCGCGAGATATTCCGCATGAAGCCCTTGGGTGCCCGCTCTAGACGCTCGATAGCCTCCTGGGTCCAGGTGAACTCCTTGGAGCCGCCCTCGGGAACCAGTGCGCCGGCCTTCTGGAAGGTGCTGTGATCTATGGGACACTTGCTGCCGGTGGTCGCCTGCACCCTCTGCTTGGCGTGGCTGACCGGACAGCCGCCGCCCTTGACCTTCGGGGCTTCACGGCCGGTCTCCTCACGGTACTGCTGCTCGACATACTCGCGGGTGATGGTAGTGTAGCCCTTCTTGAGGGCGCTCTTCTCGACGCGGGCCTTTACGCGGCGCTTCTCCTGCCACTCTTCGAGGGAGTCGAGGAGAGCCTTCGCTTCGTCGGTCCAGTGCAGCTCGCGGCCGTCGTAGACCTCGGAGAGGTTCAAATTCTCGTCACCGCCCGTCGTGGCGATCTCCGCGTCCACCGCGTGGAAGTGGTTGGGGCCGGATCCGCAGACGGGGCAGCGGGCGGGCTTGCCCTTCGCCACGTAGCGGCACACATCACACTCGAAGCGGTCCTTGCCCTGGGCGGCGCGGTGTATCTCCTCCTGAACTTCGGCGGAGACGCCTTCTATGTCGCCCTGGTCCTCGCTCTTGCCGAACCCGCCACGACCCGCCTCGAAGATCTCCTTCTTCGTGACGTGCCCGGTGCCGTTACTCTTTGTCTTGGCATTAACAGAGCCGTTCGCGTCGTTGCCGTTGGCCTTTGCTTTGTCGGCGGTGCGCTCGTCGAAGTCTTTGAAAAGGGAGTCTATGGGCTTGTCCTCACCCATGGCCTCGGCGGCGCGCATCTGGTCGCCGATGGCGCGCATGGACTCCATGGCGCCGGGGGGGAGGATGTTCTTTATGACCTCGTCTATGACGCCGGTGGTGATGACTGTGTAGCCGCGCTCGATAGCGTAGCGAATTATGGCGCCGGTAGCCATCCCCACGACGAAGCCGGGGATGCGGTCGAGCCGCTCCAGCGCCTCCTTCGTCCAGGTCATGTGCTCCTCGGCGGTGAGGATGTCAGGGGCCTGGTACTCGTAGTTGGTTATGAGAACGTTTGTCGGCAGGTAGCGCATCATGTTCTCGGTGTTGCCGCCGATGTCCATCTGCTCGTCGGAGTGGTAGCCGATGCGGCCCATCACCACGAGTGTCGGGTTCACCTCGTTTACGTACTTGAGAGTCTGCTCGAACGGCTTGCCGGCCAGCAGCGTCGTTTTCAGTTCTACACCCTCGTCGGCGGCGATCTTCTTGGCGATCTCTAGGTGGGCAGTGTAGATCTTGGCGAGCCCGCTGTCGATGATCTCCTCGTGCAGCTTCTCCTGCTCCTTAAAGCGGAACACCTTCTGAGCCTTGGTACTCAGAACGCCCGCGATGGAGTGGAACATCGCGTAGTGGAAGTACGGGTCGAAGACGGAGATGGCCTCGACCTCGCCCCCGAACTCCCGCGCTAGCTCTATCGCACGTTTCAATCCGCCGAGCGACTTGGCCGAGCCGTCAACGGTGACGACGATGTGCTCGAACGGGCTCCTGTCGAGGTCCTTGACGATGAGCGTGTCGGCCTTTTTGAGGCGCCGGACGACGCGCTCGGTGACGGTGCCCAGAACGGTATCTTTTACGGCGGCCATGCCCATAGCGCCCAGGACGACGAGGTCGTAGTCGTTCTCGTTCACGTCCTCAACGATGACCTTAAAGTTCTTGCCCTCCAAGGAGCGGCGGACGAGCTCTACGTCGTACTTCTCGCAGAGCGGCTCCAAGACGTCTATGTAGGAGTCGGTGATTATTTCGAGGCCCTTGGTGATGAGTTGGTCATGGATCTTGCGTTGCCGCTTCATCTCATCCTCATCGCGGAACTCCTCGGGGAGCCCGCTCTCCATCTGCCTAAAGCGCACGTCGTGCATCTTCGCGGCGTAGGCGTGGCAGCCGGCGATCCGGCCTCCGAAGTGGCGTGCGACTTCCACCCCGATCACGCACGCCTGGTTGGAGTAGTCCGAGTTGTCGACCGGGACGTAAACCTCTTTGTACATGTAATCCGCTCCCCTAGCTCTGGGATCGCCGAAGAAATTAGCTTTTTCACGCGGCTTTCGCGCTCACGTAATGTACCCTCATAGGACACGGGCCGCAAATAAAACCGTTCACAGTGCGTATTCTTATGTGATTACCCTGCGGTGGATCTAGCCGAAAGGAGGCTGCCAAGGCTTTTATCTCCGCGATCTTTGCGCCGAACCTCTGGGCGGTGAGCCCTTTCACTTTCTCTCTGGAGGGTTGTGTCGTTACCATAAGCGTGGCTGTAGCTGCCGAGTACTATAAGGTGTGCGCCTACCTAGAGACCGAGAAAAGGTTCTTTAGGAGGCGGTTTGGGGCACAGATGGCAGAAGTAACCAGCTTTGCTAACCACACTAAGAAAGGCAAAACACGATGAGCGGGCTGCTTCCGAACGTCGTCGAGTGGGCCAGCGATGTGGCTTACTCCTTTGGCTACTTGGGCATAGCCTTCCTGGTAATGTTAGGGAATCTGCACCTGCCGGTTCCTACGGAGCTGACCCTGCCATTGGCCGGCTTCCTGGTGGGGCAGGGACGCTTCTCGTTCTTCCCGGCACTCGTCTGGACGACGGTGGCGGCGGTGGCATCCTCGCTGGTACTTTACTTTCCCGGGCGTTGGTTCGGCGAGGAGCGTCTGCGACGGTTCGTCGGGAGGTTCGGCCGGTTCGTGTTCGTGCGCGAGTCGGACCTGGACAAGGCGAAAGAATTGTTCGATCAGCACGGCGGGAAAGCCATCCTGATCGGACGCCTCATACCAGGTGTGGGTACCTTAATCTCT
>JALZFP010000135.1 GCA_030861485.1 Actinomycetota bacterium
GGGCAGCAGGGGGCTAGGGTTGGTCAAGCGCCTCGTCGTAGGCAGCGTCGCGGAAGGGGTGGTGAGCCTCGCCCCCTGCCCCGTTTTGGTGGTGCGGGGAGAAGAAGGCGCCTGGCCGCCTTCCAGGATCGTCGTGGGAGACGATTCCTCGGAAGAGGCAAAGGAGGCAGGAGAAGTGGCCGTCGCTATGGCGGCCACCTTAGGAGCAGGAGTCTCCCTGGTAAGGGCGTACCCCGTGTTCCTGGGCATCTCGGAAGCCGCGAAGGTCGCCGAGGACGCTGCCCTGCCTCTCCAGGCCGCCCTGCGCCGGCACGAGCTGTCCCTGGAGGGGCGAGCGAGGGCGCTCGAAAGCGAGCTCGGGCATAGTCTGCGGATCCGGGTGAGGGAGGGCGAAGCAGCCTCGGTCATCTTGGAGGCGGCCGAAGAAGGCACAGAGCCCACCCTCATCGCCGTCGGCAGGCGTGGGCTCGGTAGGATAAATCGCTTGAGGCTGGGCAGCGTCTCCGCCGACGTACTGAGATCCGCGACGGGACCGGTCTTGATCGTCCCGGCTCCCGACGGAGCTTAGGGAGCTTCAACGTCGTCTGGGACAGGGCCACCCCTCCGGGTGAAACGAACGGGCTCGTAGAAGACCTCGGACGCCTCCCGGCCCGTCACGCAAACGGCCCTCGTTAGCATGAGCCGGGTTTCGAAGACGTCGGAGCCGTAGCGTCGGCAACGGTTCGGGATAAACGCGTAGCCCTCCCGCAGCAGTGCTAGCGTGCTGTCTGCCCTCAGCGCGAGGACCACCAGGGCAGTCCCGACGGAAGCGGGCGAGGCCGCCAGCGCCAGCATCGTCGTCTTTCTCATCGTGGCTCCTTTCGCAGACGCGCTGCGAGACTCCAACCGTACCCGTCCTTTGGGTTCAAAGCCACTGATGGTACCGCAGGCTTCGCCTAAGAGGCTCCGTGGTACGTCGGGGAGGAATCACCGTCGATCTCCGGCTACGATCCTCCTTTGGCGCTCCTTTGTCGAGACCCCGCGCAACAACTCCGCGTTCAGCTCGGCGCCGAAGAGCAGGACGGCCGCCGAGAAGTACAGGTACAGGAGCAGCGAGATCGCCGTGCCGAGGCCCCCGTAGGCCACGCCGTGGACCGGGAAGACCGTCAAGAAGAATGAGAACGCGAGGGAGGCTAGAGCCCAGGAGAGCACGGCGACTACAGCGCCGGGCAGGACCGAGCGGAACGGGAGGTCCGCGTCGGGGGCATAACGGTAGACCGCCGCGACGACGAGCGCGAGCAGCAGGAGCGCCGTGGGCCACCGCAGCAGGGTCCACAGCAGGACGAACGCCTCGTCGAGGCTAACCAATCCCGCGAGCCATGCGGCCGTCCTGGAGGTGACGAGCATGAGGGCCACGGCGGTTACGGCCGCGAGCGCGAGGCCGGGCGCGAAGGTCAGGGAGGACGCGATCCGCTTCCAGGGCGGGCGCGTCTCCTGGACCTCGAGGACGGCGTTCAGCGCCTTCGTCAGAAACAGAGCGCCGATCGCGACCGACCAGAAGGCCAAGGCGATGCCGATCAGAAGCAGCCAGCCGTGGTTTTGCCCGAGGGCCTGCTCCAGAAGGCTCGCGACGGGTTGCGGGACCTCGCCCCGTATCCCGGGGGGACCCTGTTCGGCCAGCCATTCCAGAGCGGCGTCCACGCGCAGGAAGCTGAGCACGGCGACGAGGAACAGGGCGAAGGGGAAGAGCGCGAAGAGGCCGCGGTAGGCCAGAGCCGTCGCGTACACCTGCATGTCGTGCCGGGCAAAGTTCCTCACCGAGCGCTCGATCACACCCGGTAGCTTCCGGTAGCTATCCCCCCAAAGGTTCCCGCTAGCCATCCGTCTTCAGGCGCACCCGGAAGAAGTCGAAGAGTACTCGCAGGACCGCCGAAGTCGGGACGGCCACGATCACGCCCGGTATACCACCCAATCCCCCGCCGATTATCACCGCTAGAAAGATCAGGATCGGATGTACGTGCAGGGTGTCACCCTGGATCTTGGGCGTCAGGAAGTTTCCCTCCAACTGCTGGAGTCCCAGAAACAAGAACGCCGTTAAGAGCGCGGTCGTCGGCGAGACGGTAAGCGCCACTATGACCGCCAGGGTCCCACTGATCCAGGCTCCCAGGTAGGGTATCACGGCCATGACGGAGACGACGGCGCCCAGGACCAGGGCGTACGGTACGCCGAGCAGGAACAGGCCCACTGCGGAGATCGCCCCCTGGATAGCGAGCACAAGGGCGAGCCCGCCCAGGTATTTGGATAGAGAGTAGCCGAAGGCCTCCCACAAGGTCTTCGCGTCGTGCCGGTAACCGTGGGGCACAGCCCGCAGGAAGGTCGCTTCTACCCGACGCACGTCCACGAGCAGGTAGGCCCCGATGAATATTATCCCAAAGAGGGTCACGACGAAGCCGAAGGTGCTGTAAACGAATCCGAAAGCCCCGCTGAGCACGCTCCCGGCGACGGTCTGCGCCGCGTTGGCCGCGTCGTCCCTTATCCTGGAGATGATCTGCTGCGGGTCGCTAGGCAGGAGCCCCCTGTTCTGCAAAAAGTCTAGCGCGTTTTGCAGGTACTGCCCGACGGTGTCCGCTATCTCCGGTACCGCACTTACGAGGGACGCGAGCTGCTCCACGACTAGCGGCACGAGGTAGATCGCCGCCAGGACGATGAGCCCCACCACGAGCAGGAACGAGAGGAGAATCGCCAGCCCCCGCGGCATAAAGCGTGAGAGAAACCCGACCGGGAAGGAGAGGATGAGGGCGAGAGCTATTCCGCCGCCGGTCATCGTGAGCACGTCCGGCACCCGGTACACGACGTACGCCAGCGCGACGAGCACGGCCAAAAGCAGCGCCGTCCGCGTGCGCCTGGAGATCCTGATCGGGGTCGGGTGGGCGGTAACGTCCGGCTCGCCCTTCGAACCTTCGGGCTCACGCTTCTGGCGTCCGAGTTTCGTGGGCTTCTCCACGTCCTTGCTGCGGCTTTCGTCCGGCATAGGCACCAACTTTGCAAGGGTCCGGGGCTCCTTTCGCCCGGCAAGGTCCAATATACCCGCTGCGCGTTGCTTCCACCGCCCCTTTGTCCGGAGGATGGTCGCGCGTCCCCCACGCTGCCGGGTACGCGGCTCACCCGGCTTGCTCAAACCCCCTACAACACCCCGGATATAACATGTGGCGGTAGCGTACTATCACCTAATCAGGCGGAGAAATAGGTCCACAGGGCAATGATGCCGAGAACGAAGGTCACCACCCCGCCCACGAGCATCCTCACCCCGGCTATGGCGTGGACGCCACGTTCGGGGATCGGGCCCAGTCCGCCGCGCTGTCCCCGACCTCCCCACACGAGAGCGTAGAGGCCGAAGCCCAGGCCAGCTAGCCCTACCAGGGTCAGTAACAACCCTAGAGCCAAAGGGAAGGTTATCAATTCCAAGCGAAGCGCTCCTTTCATTTATGCGCCTAGTACTTAGTCTATTAAGCCCTAGGGTGGAGATGGCCCTAGCGCAGAGACACAAGGGGCTTTCCCGCCGCTCTCGAGATCAATCCTTGAGGAGCCACCGAGGACGAGGACGTCTAGGGTCACCCAGAGCATGGCGGGCGAAGAGCTTGCACCTACATAGGGGCTTAATCCTTCTTCACGAGCACCTTGTCGACGCGGTGGCCGTCCATGTCGAGTACCTCGAAGGAGAACCCGCTCCACCCGAAGCGGTCGCCCTCCACAGGTAGGCGCCCGAGCTGGTCCATCACCAGTCCACCGACGGGCTGGTAGCCTCCTTGGGCCTCGTTGGGAAGCTCCCGCAGCCCTAAGCGTACCTTCAACTCCTCCGCCGCCAGCAGGCCGTCCACCAACCACGAACCGTCCGCGCGGTGCACGATTGGCGGCTCCTTTGCTGGGTTATGGCTGTCGGGCACCTCCCCGACGAGGGCCTCGAGGATGTCGGTGGGCGTGAGCAGCCCCTCGCAGTTGCCCCGCTCGTCGATTACGAGAGCCACCTGCATACCGGAGCGCTTGAACGCCTCCAACGCAGCGGTAGCCGGGACACCCTCCGGGACAAAGACTGGTTGCCGCAGCGCCTCCAACAGGTCGACATGCTCGCCGGTCATCATCCGCGCCCAGGCATCTTTAACCGATGCGAGGCCCAGCAGGTTGTCGAGGTCCCCGCGGGCGACCGGATAGTACGAGTGCCGTTGCTCGATTATCAGGCGCCGGTGCTCCTGCGGCGGATCGTTGGCATCCAGCCAGACAATCTTAGGTCTGGGCGTCATGAGCTCCCTCACCGGGCGGTCGTCGAGGCGCAGAGCGCGGCCCACGAGTTCCCTTTCCTCCTGCTCGAAGACACCCGCACGCTCCCCCTCCAAGAGGAGGGTTTCGACCTCCTGTTCGGTGATGGGCGGATTGCCGGAGCGGTCCGCCCTGAGTAGCCTGAGCACCACGTTGGTCGAGGCCTCAAGTACCCAGACACCAGGGGAGGCTAAGGTCGACAGGAAGCGCATCGGCCGGGCCATGACCGAAGCCCCAGCCTCCGGGTCGTTTAGCGCCAGGCGCTTGGGCACCAGCTCACCGATGATCAACGAGAGGTAGGTGATCGCGGCCACCACGATCCCAAACGCGACCGGCCAACTGTAGGGCGCAAGCCCAGGCACGCTGCGCAAGGCGCTGGATAGCGGCTCGGCGAGGGTTGCCCCGCCGAAGGCACCGGCCAATACCCCGATCAGCGAGATACCGATCTGCACTGTTGAGAGGAAGCGAGTAGGTTCGTCGGCGAGCTCCAGCGCGGTGCGGGCCTTGCCGTCGCCCGCATCGGCGCGCTGCTTGAGGCGCTCCTTGCGGGACGAAACCAAGGCTGTTTCGGACATGGCGAAGAGACCGTTGAGAAGGGTCAGCGCGACGATGATCGCGATCTGTAACAGGAGGTTGATCATCTTGGGATCCGTTCGTTCCCGTAGCGCACCCTTCGTAACCCCAGGGGAAAGAAGTGGGAGCGTTAGAAGGGGCCGAGGACTACTAACTACGCCTATTCGCGGAGATGCCGAGAGGGCTAATCCGCTCGCAAACCCTTGATTAGGCGGCCCTGATATTGATTATGTTCTCTGTGACGAGGGTTCGGTGCACCGGGCATTTCTCGGCGATCTCAAGAAGCTTCGTTCGTTGCTCGTCGCTCAGCAGCGGTCCCTCCAACCCGATCTCCAGCTCGATGTGGTCAAGTTTGCCTTCCTTGGTTTCGCACTCGGCGCAGTCCTCTGCGTGGATCCTTGCGTGTCGAAGCCGAGTACTCACGCCTCGCAGCGGCCAACCTTTGCGCTGAGCATACATTGTGACGGTTATCGAGGTGCACGAGCCTAGGGCTGCGAGCAGCAGATCGTAGGGCGTAGGTCCTTCGTCGTTCCCTCCCACGCCCTTTGGTTCGTCGGCCGTTAGCTGGTGCGGGCCAGCGATGATCTCTTGGGTAAACGCTTTAGCGTCTCCGGAGACAAGCACCTCCCTAGGACCGGCTGCCCCCGAACCATTCCTCGTACTAGTAGTCTGCCCGCTCATCGAACCCCCTGATCTACCAAGGATGCTTTTGTGAGTGGGTCTTACCCGGAGTGGAGAGGATTTACTATCCCCTACTCGACCGCCAGTTGGCCACAGTACCTACTTATTAGAGCCTACACAATCGTGGCCGTTTTGGCTTCAAACTTCGTTTAGTGGAACAACGCGTTTTTATCGGGTATACGCTTGTGACAAGCTACGAAAGAGAGGAGGCGAAGGCGATGGCCGATGAAGACCGGGTTTTCCGCTACCGGGCCAACCTCGATGACGAGCAGAATAGCGCCTACCTTTACCGCATCCTGGTTGAAGTGGAGTCCGACGAGCGGCTCTCAAGAGTTTATTTGAGATTAGCAGAGACTGAGGAAAAGCACCTGCGGTTCTGGGAGGAGAGGCTCCGGGAGGCCGGCGAGGCGGTGCCCGAACGCCGGATGGACTGGCGAACGCGGATGCTCCTACTCGCCGAGCTGCTAGAGCACTTATGTTCTAGGAAACCCGCATTCACCCAAGCGCATAGGTATAGGAAAATGTGCGTTTTAGCCGCTCTTTGAGAGTATTAACCATAGAGGTTTCCGGAACATGTAACAGGTTGGATAGTTATGCAAGGCCGGCTTGTTCTTTGGCTCCTGAGGGACCCTTGACCGCTACTCGGACTGCTCTTCGTCAGGGAGTTGGATCGCTTGTACGTTGCGCCAGGGGTAGAAGACATGCCCAGGCTCTCGTCCGGTTTCAGTGCCGTAGTGCAAGACCACACCCCTGTCGCTTACCTCCTTTAACTCGCCGCTCAACCGGGCGCCTTGCGTACCGATGCCTAGAACTACCTGACGGCCGATCCATGCCTCCGGGGCCGACTGCCCGCCTGCTCGCTTTTTTGCCATGCGAGCCTCCCTTCTACGACTGCAATCGCTAGGTATGGTACGGCACCGACGGCGTGAGCAGTAGTAGGTAACGACAGCGCAAACCACTGTAGGAGGCATTCGGCAGCAATGTGGTAGCAGTAGGATAAGAACGGAGCCGAACAGAACAGAAAACGCGCGCAGAGCAGAGCCGTTTTTCGGCTTCAACTTCCAGGCGCACTGAAAACGAGGCTCGACACGAAGAAGGCACTGTTGACGTCCGTTGTGTTCGTGCTGTAGAACTGGAAGAGCTGCCGTCGGAAGACGCTTCAGGCGTCGAAGGAACCTAGCCCTGCCGTCGTTATCACCGCCGCAACGGCCACCATCCGTTTGTTCGAGCTATCCTCGAAGCCGCTCTAGCGAGCAGTCCTACTAGCTCCGGAAGCAAAACATCCAAGATAAGAGCTTGTTCAAGCCATTCAGCAGTCTCGAGGGCCGCTCGAGCGGATGGCAATTTGCACCGTCCTTCTCCGGCCATTCCAACAATATAGGCATCTCGAGCCACCGCCTTAGAGGCTCCG
>JALZFP010000142.1 GCA_030861485.1 Actinomycetota bacterium
ATGTCGTACCCCGCGCGTAGCAGGAGAAAAGAGATTACCCCAGCGCTAGCGCCCAAGATTACCAGCAGCAGCAGCGCCCCGGAGAGGATGTAGAGAAAGGTCTTCTGCTGGACGCGCCTCGTCCCACGGTTCACTACTTCACCACCCGGTCTATCGCCTTCACGAGGTCTTTGACCATCTCCTCGGAGGCCCCTTCTTCCGTGACACGCTCCTCGACGAAGTCCTTCAAGAGAACGGTGTTGATGCGCCGGATCGCCGAGAAGATCGCGTTCGTCTGCTGGATGATGTCAGCATAGGAAACGTCCTCGCTCTCGACCATCTTAGCAACGCCCCGGACGTGCCCCTCAACGCTCTTCAAGCGCCTCAAAACCTCGTTTTTAGCCCCGTCTTGCAAGAGTCAACTCCCCTTCTCTTTGAGATCTTCTAAAAGTTCCCTGACCACGCTCGCATCGTGGAAAGGCGCGTCGCCCTCCGGGAGGTGCTGTACCCTCTCATGGCCCTTGCCTGCCACCACTACCACGTCCCCGGTCCGGGCGGCCTCCAGAGCTCGCTTTATCGCTGCCCTTCTATCCAGCAAGATCTCACAACGCCCCGGACCGTCCCTGGCCCCCGCCGCTACCTCTCGGGCTATCTTTCCCGGATCCTCGGTGTAGGCGTCGTCGGTGGTTATTATGCTCAGCTCCGCAAGGTCCGTCGCTACCCGGCCCATCAACGGACGCTTCGCCACATCCCGGTCTCCGGCCGCCCCGAACACACAGATCACACGCCCCGCCCCTCCACCGGACCCGCCGCCCCTCCGCTCCGCCGCCTCGCGGGCGACGTTCAAGGCGGCTGCGAGCGCAACGTCGGTGTGGGCGTAGTCCACTATTACCTCGAATCCGCACACCTCGGGGGAGGCGACCCGCTCGAACCTTCCCGGCACCTGCCTCATCTCTCGTACGGCGCGGTCAACCAGCTCCTCCCCCACCCCCAAAGCAAGTGCTAGCGCCGCCGCCGCGGTAACGTTCTCGACGTTATAAGGGCCGAGAAGGGGGCTCTGGATCTTTAGCACGCCGTCCGGGTGGCGCAGCAGGAAGGTGGTTCCTCCCCCTGTGGGCCTGATACTTTGCGCGCAGTAATCTGCTTCCTCCACGATGCCGAAGGTGTGTACACCCGGCACCTCCCCGGCTAGCCGCCGCCCGTAGGTGTCGCCGGCGTTGGCCAGCTTTGGGCCCGTCGCCCAATAGAAGAGCTCACGCTTAGCACGGTAGTACTCCTCCATCGAGCCGTGCAGATCGAGGTGATCGCGGGAGAGGTTAGTGAAGATGGCACCCGCAAAGTGCGTGCCCGTGACGCGTTTTAAGGAGACCCCGTGAGAGGATACCTCCAAAACGGCGTTCTCGACCCCGCCGTCGAGCATCTTCCGCAGGGTACCCTGCACCTCCGTGGCCTCGGGTGTGGTGCGGGCGGGTATGCGCCGCTCACCCTGGCGCTCGTCGCCGAACACCACCTCCGCAGTGGTCATAAGGCCACACTTCTCGGGCCCGTAGGCGACGGCGAGGATCGAGTACAGGGCGTAGGAGGTCGTGGTCTTTCCATTGGTGCCGGTGACGCCATAGACCGCCAGGCTCGCGGAAGGGTCCCCAAATACGGCGCGCGCGAGCGCCGCTAAAGCATCCCGGGCGTCGGGTACGACGATCGAGGGTGAGCCCGGGGGCAGCTCGCGCTCTGCCACAATGAGTGCCGCCCCGCGCCTCAACGCCTCCGGGACGAACTCCACGCCGTCGCGCCTCATGCCGGGTATAGCTACGAAGGCGAAGCCGGGCTCGACGAGACGCGAGTCGTGGGTCACGCCGCCGATGCCGTCCACCCCCGACGGTATCTGTGTTTTCAGTACCTCGGATAGCCGTGCGCGAGAGAGAAAAACCACACTTCATAGTGTAGCAAGGGCCGCGGTACACATTAGGAGCATAAACGCCCGCAGCACCCTGTGCCCGCACCGGAGGCCATCCGAACTGTTGAAAACAGGCTCGTTAATCGAAACAAAAAAATGTAAACCAAATTACGCAAATCCCCGATGACGCTCTTTTAGTCGTGTGTTAGTCTACCCAGGTTATTTTTTACGAAGGCTTTACAGAACGCAGGAGACCTAGGCGCTGAGGACGAGGCTGGGGCGCGGCGCGCCTCGGTCTGTACCACAGAAAGGGGACTGATGCCGGCCGAGAACACCATCATGCTGTCGGAGCGGACAGACGAGCTTCTGAACCGGGGTAGGAGCCAGGGATTCATTAGCACCGAGGATGTCGCGGATCTGTTGCAGGAGGGGGAGCTCTCGGCGACCGAGGTTGAGGAGTTCTACGCCACCCTCGAAGAAGAGGCCATAAGCATCATCGAGGGCGAAGGTACGTCGCTGCCGGAGGCAGCGTCCGGAGTCCAGCCGTCTGGCGCGGTCCCAGCGACTCCTGAGCCGCCGGCGATGCAGATAGCGCACGCCGTCGCGACCGGCGACTCTATAAGGATGTACCTGGCGGAGATCGGGCGCGTAAGGCTCTTGACACACGCCGACGAGATACGCCTCGCCAAAGGTATCGCGCGCGGCGACAAGCGGTGCAAGGATCGTCTCGTCGAGGCCAACTTGAGGCTCGTGGTCTCCATCGCCAAGAAGTACCGTAACCGTGGGGTCTCGTTCCTGGATCTTATCCAGGAGGGGAACCTCGGCCTCATCCGAGCCGCCGAGAAGTTCGACCATGATAAGGGCTTCAAGTTCTCGACATACGCAACATGGTGGATAAGGCAGGCCATAACGCGGGCCATCGCCGACAAGGGCCGCACTATCCGCATCCCCGTCCACATGGTCGAGAAGGTCAACAAGTTCCACCGGACGCACCGGCGCATGACGCAGACGTTGGGCCGCGAGCCCACCGACGAGGAGATCTCGCACGAGCTCGAGGTGCCGGTCGAGGAGATCGTAAGGCTGCAGGAGATCAGCCAGAGGGCTATAAGCCTGGAGACCCCGGTCGGTGACGAAGACTCCTCTGCCCTGGGCGACTTTATCGAGGATGGAACTGCTGTCACGCCCACGGAGGCGGTCTCCGAGACGCTCTTGAAACTGCACCTCCGGGAGGCTCTGGACGAGCTGCCGGAGAGGGAGCGACAGATCATCGAGCTCCGCTTTGGGATGAAGGATGACAGGCCCCGCACCCTCGAAGAGGTCGGCCGCGAGTTCGATATCACCCGCGAGAGGGTGCGCCAGATCCAGATGAAAACCCTTAATCTCCTGCGCGAACAACGCCGCACCCAGAACCTGCGCGAGTACCTCCGGTAAGGTACCTGCAGGATGAGCACCTCCGGAGCTTCTCCCGAAGTGGGAGCTTCCGCAGAGGAGCTCCATTACTTTGTCTGCGACCTCGCTCGCCGCACGGGGGAGCTGCAGCTCTCCCGCTACGACGACCCCGGGGAGATCAAAGAGAAAGCGCCGAAGGACCTGGTGACGGAGGTGGATCTCCTCTGCGAGGAGTTCCTGATCGACGAAATTCAGGAACGCTACCCGGACGACGCAATTCTCTCCGAGGAGAGGGGTGGTGAGATCTCAGCCACCGGCCGCACCTGGCTCCTCGATCCCGTGGACGGCACAGCTAACTTCGCCCGCGCCAACCCTATCTTCTGTGCGTGCATCTCCGTCGTTGAGGACCAGGAAGTAAAGCACGCCGCCGTTGTCGCCCCACGCCTCGGTGACGTGTACCATGCGTCTTTGGGCGGCGGGGCTTTCAGGGACTCGAAGGGAGAGACCTACCCCTTACGCGTCGGAGAGACAGAGAATCTTGAAAACGCCTTTGTAGGAGCGGACGTGTCGTTTCAGGGTGGTGACGACCCCCGTAAGAACGGCACTCTAGAGGTTTTCAGGCGCTGCTGGCAGGTGCGCTCGATCGGGAGTGCCGGCATCAGGGGGGCCTGGCTCGCAGCGGGCTACCTCGATGTCTCTATCGGCACCCGCAATACCGCCTGGGACTACGCCCCCACCGCCCTCCTCGTCTCCGAGGCCGGAGGCCGCGTGACTAACCTCACTGGAGGTTCCTGGACCTACGACTCTGACGGGCTAATCGCCTCCTCAGGAGATACCCTCCACGAAGAGGTGTTGAAGCTCATGGCTAGAGGCTGATCCTTTCCCGGACGACGAATCCTCCCACCACCTGGCGCTAAAAGGGCTATTGAGAAAGAGGTAGAGCTTGCTGTTGTGCTCGTGGACCGGCCGCTAAAGGTTGCCCACTAACGGGTTGCTGCGGTGGTTGCACGTCGACCGGTACGGGGGCGGCGGGTTGTTGCGTGGTGGCCCCTTAGATCGGCGGTGGCGGCGCGTTGATAGGCGGCTTCTGCGGTTCTTTGGAGGGCAACGGCTTTCGGGAATCCGCCCACTCCTGGGCTATTCATAGCGGATTTTTTACCGTTGTAGGAGCGTCCGTCCGTCTTGACTTGAAGCTTGAGGTACTGACTTGGGATATCGAGCTCCTGAATAGGCAGGTCCTTCGTGGCCTCTTGCATGTAGAGGGATCAGATATCCAGAGTGAAGTTCTCGCCGTTGATCTCCGGGAACCCCCGCACGTAGATCATGGACCGGCGCTCCTCGGGGTAGCCGATCCAGACGCTGGGAGCGAGCTGCGGCACGTAGCCTCTGTATCAGGCATCGACGAACAGCTCGGTCGTGCCGGTCTTGCCGGCAGAGGGCCAGCCTATCTCGGCGTCAAGGTTCCAATAGCGTCCCGCAGTTCCCCGCTCGACCATACTGCGTAAGGTTGGGGTAACCGCCGCAGCCTGATCCCGGGTCAGAACCTCCGTCCCCTGGGGCTCGCGCTCCTCGACCGTGGCCTCCTCGCCATCCTGCTCTCTAGTGACCCTCTCGAGAAGATACGGC
>JALZFP010000151.1 GCA_030861485.1 Actinomycetota bacterium
CTCGCTGCTCTCAAACAAAATTAGTGCCGCGATAAAGAAGAGCCATGGTTTTGAACCTCAAGTATTCCTGCTGAAGTTAGAGGATATGGAAAAAGTGGTTGATGCGAATCCGTTTCCCGAAGCGGAATCCGAACCTAAGACCCTGTATGTACACTTTCTAGCTTCAATGCCAAAGAACCCAGATTTTGCCATCCTTGAAAGCATTAAGAGTGAGCGGGAAAGATATGTTCGTAAGGACGGCGTTTTGTATCTGCATGTGCCTGACGGTATAGGGAGGTCTAAGCTCGCCGCAAACGTTGAAAAGTTACTTGGCGTTCCCGTGACCAGCCGAAATTGGCGAACCGTCCGCAAGATTGTGGACATGGCGAAGTAACGCGACTATTGAGCAAAAGCAGGATCGTGTGCTGCGGTGAGCCAAAGTGAACGGCTAGGATCTCAGCCTGGCGAGGTATCCAAATCGCCCGCTCGGGTAAGCCGGGGTCCGGGGCAGGTTGGCCAAAGCGAAGGCTTTAGTCTCGCATTGCTTACCATAATCCTCCTCGCCTTTAGCCTTCATACAGAGGTTGACGATCTGGACGTGCGTGTCTTCTCCTTGCGGGTTAGTCTCTGCTTACTCGTAGTGCCGTTTCATCTCCTCTTCTTCATCACCGCGTTTCTCTCGCCGCTTCGGAGAGCTCCGCTATAAAGAACTGCTCCAGGTCCGCCCGTGCCTCTCGAACGAACTTTGTTCGTCCTCGATGATACTCCTGCTCGGCCCTTAACCGGTGGGCTTCTGTGAGGGCTGGCAGGTCCTCCGGGCTCCACTGCTTGCCTCGGTTGAAATCCAACCACTTGAAACACCTCTCCTTTCTTCTCTTTGCCGGCCTTTCGCCGTCTACTGCAAGTAAAGCCGGGAATACAGATTCTGGCACCGGTCATAGGAATGATTGGCGAGGGGGATCTCCATCGGAGCAGGCTATAGTACTAAAGTCCAAGAAGGAGGAGTTGGTATTGTGTAGGAGCTTTGACGGAGCGATAATCTAGGACCAAGGTCGGAGAAAGGGCTATGACGGTAAGGATCCTGATAACCGACGACCATGGCGTGGTGCGCCAGGGGCTGCGCATGTTCTTGAGCCTCGACCCGCAGCTTGAGGTGGTCGGTGAGGCCGAAAACGGCGAGGAGGCTTTAGCCATGGCGCGCGAACTAAAGCCCGACGTGGTACTAATGGATCTTTTGATGCCGGTGATGGACGGCATCGCCGCCACCGAGGCCATCCGGCGTGAGCTACCTGAGGTGGAGGTCTTAGCGCTCACCAGCGTGCTTGAGGATGTTTCGGTGAGTGGGGCGGTACGGGCGGGGGCCATCGGTTACCTGCTCAAGAACACCGACGCCGACGCACTTGGGCGGGCGATCAAGGCGGCCGCCGCCGGTCAAGTGCAGCTGGCGCCCGAGGCGGCAGCTCGCCTCATGCACGAGGTGCGCGCGCCGCAGAGTCCCGAGGTTCTCACCGACCGCGAGACCGAGGTGTTGAGGCTCGTGGCACGGGGGCGGGCGAACAAGCAAATCGCACACGAGCTCTTTGTTGGGGAGAAGACGGTGAAGGCACACGTCTCGAGTATCCTGACCAAGCTTGGCGTTCAGAGTCGTACCCAGGCCGCTCTCCACGCCGTCCGGATCGGCCTGGTGAGCATGCACGAGTTGAACGAGGAGCCTTGGTAGAGCTGGGGGAACGGTCGGAGCCGAGCCGCACGCCGCTGCGCGTGCTGATGGTCGAGGACTCCGAGGACGATGCCCTCTTGCTGCTGCGTGAGCTCTGGCGTGGTGGCTACGAGCCCGAGTACCAGCGGGTGGACACCCCCGAGGCGATGGAGAAGGCATTCGCCGATCCGAGCTCGTGGGACGTGATCTTTTCTGACTACCGGATGCCCAGGTTTGGGGCTCCGGAGGCGCTGAAGATGTGGCACGCCTCGGGCTCGGAGGCGCCCTTCATCGTGGTCTCCGGCAAGATCGGGGAGGACGTGGCGGCCCAGACGATAAAAGCCGGGGCATACGACTACGTGATGAAGGATAACCTTACCCGCCTGCGGGCGATCGTGGAGCGGAGCTTGCAGGAGGCCCGGGAGAAGCGCGATCTGCGGCGGGCGGGGAGGGAGTTGCAGCGCCGCGACGCTATCCTGGAGGCGGTGAGATTCGCCGCCGAGCGTTTCCTTAGCGAGACGGTCGGCTGGGAACAGAGCATAAGGGCGGTCCTGAAGCGGCTCGGGGAAGCCACGGGGGCCAGCCGCGTCTACGTCTTCGAGAACTTCGTGGGCGAGGACGGCCAGCTGTGGGGCAGCCAGCGTTACGAGTGGGTAGCGACGGGCGTCTCGGCCCAGATGGACGGCAATCCCCTCATGCGGGCTATCCCATACAGGGCCGCCGGCTACGGCCGCTGGACGGAGCTACTGGGCCGGGGGGAGCCGGTGTATGGGCAAACACGCGAGTTTCCGCAGAGCGAGCAACCAGAGCTGCGCGAACAGGGCATCCTCTCCATATTGATCGTGCCGATCTTTGTCGAGGGGAAGTGGTGGGGCCAGATCGGGTTCGACGATTGCTCAGAAGAGCGCGAGTGGTCGACGGCCGAGGTGGGCGCTCTAGGAGCGGCGGCAGGCACTTTAGGCGCGGCCATAAGGCGGAGGCGGATTGAGGAGGAGCTCAGGCAGAGCGAAGGACGCTACAGGGCCGTGATCGAGCAGGCTACCGACGGCATTTACCTGCTCGACGCGAGAACGAGGCGCGTCCTGGAGTCTAACCCATCTTACCAGAGGATGCTCGGGTACACGGCCGACGAGTTGCGAGGGATGGAGGTCTACGACTTCGTTGCCCACCCGCGCGAGAACGTCGACTCCACTATAGAACGTACGTTGGAAGAGAAGCGCCGCGTCGTTGGCGGGAGGAAGTATCGTCGGAAGGACGGCAAGCTGGTTGACGTAGAGGTTGGCGTGAGCGTGATCTCCTTCGACGGCAAAGAGGTTATATGCACCATCGTCCGTGACGTCACCGAACGCAAGAGAGCCGAAGAAGCCCTGGCTCGCAGTGAGAATCGTCTGCGCACGATCATTGAAACAGAACCGGAATGCGTCAAGGTACTCGGCATGGACGGTTCGCTATTGGAGATGAACCCCGCCGGGCTCTCCATGATCGAGGCGGACTCGCTGGAGCAGGTGCGCGGAAAGCCGGTGTACGAGTACATCGCCGCCGAATATCGCGCCGATTTCGTGGCGCTTACGGAGAGGGTGCTGCACGGCGGGTCCGGAACGCTGGAGTTCAAGCTTGTCGGGTTGAAGGGAACGAGTCGCTGGTTGGAGACCCACGCAGTCCCGCTACGCGACTCTCGAGGCGAGATCACCGGGCTCCTCGCGATAACACGCGACATCACCGAGCGTAAAAAGAGCGAGGAGGCTCTAAGGCAGAGCGAGCGGCTCTACCGCGCGGTGATGGAGCAGGCCACGGAGAACATCTTCCTGATAGACGTCGAGACCCGGTGCATCGTGGAGTCGAACCCTGCGTTCCAGGAGACGCTCGGCTACTCGGAAGAACAGCTTCGGAGCATGACCCTCTACGACATCGTCGCCGCCGATCGGGAGGCCGTTGATGCAAATATCCGGCGCGTTCTGGAATTGAGAAACTCCTTTGTGGGCGTGAGGAAGTACCGCCGCAAAGATGGGTCGCTGCTAGACGTCGAGGTTAGCGCGAGCACCATCCTCCGAGACGGTAAAGAGACTTTATGCGCCGTTGCGCACGATGTCACCGAACAGGTGCGAGCACAGGAGTTGCTCGAAGAGCGCGTGGCTACTCTCTCGCGTGTAGC
>JALZFP010000248.1 GCA_030861485.1 Actinomycetota bacterium
AACCCAGCGTTTCCGGGTGGTGGACGTTTGCTGCTCTTACGGGATAAACGCTACCCTCCTGAAGTACGAGACGACCCTCGAAGAGATGTACGCGCGCTACGGCTCCGGGGAGCTTGCCGGCCTCTCCAGCGAGGAGCTCGCCGAGGACGACGCCGCCTACTACGGAGCGCGCCGTAGGGAAGCAGCGCCCGAGGTCGTCGGCCTGGACGTGGCCCAGAACGCCGTCTCTTACGGTCTGCTCTCCGGTATCCTTGACGCGGGCTTCGCCGAGAACCTGGAGGAGGACGAGCCGACCGAGGCGCTCGGTGGCGCCGTAGCTGGTGCGGACCTCCTAACCGTAACGGGCGGGATAGGGTACGTCACCGAGCGCACCTTTGAGCGGCTGCTGAGGTGCATGGCGGAGGGGTCGGACGGCCGAATGCCGTGGGTCGCCGCCTTCGCGCTGCGCTGGGTCTCCTACGATAGGATCTCCGAGGTCCTCTCGGACTACGGTCTCGTCACCGAGAAGCTCGCCGGCCGCACGTTTGCCCAGCGCCGCTTTGCCGACGAAGCCGAGCGCGAGTACGTCCTAGAGGAGCTCGTAAAGGCGGGCGTGGATACTAACGGCAAGGAAGATACGGGCTGGTATCACGCCAACTTCTACCTCTCTCGTCCGGCCAAGGAGGCAAAGACACCGCCCGAAGCGTTGCTGCGTAGGAGCTAGCCTAGGCTAGCCGGTTTGCCTGGGAGGTGGCGGGTAGCTTTTCTGCCCACCACCTACTGTTTCGCCTCTCGCGTAGGCGGCAGCTGACCGCTACACGGGGCTGACCGCTACGCGGGGCTGACCGCTACACGGTCGCGAACCGGCCCAAGGTTTGCTTGGGGCGAACCTCCCCGAACTGCCTGGCGAAGATCCGGTAGTAGGCGACCTCCTCGCGGGTGCGCAGTGGAGGCTCGACCTGGAGGTGCTCACGCTCGAACTCCTCCTCGCTAACGCTCGCTTCCATCTCTTTCTGTAAAACGGAGGCGGCGCCGGAGCCGTCGCCAAACTGAGCCTTTTTGCGCCAGAGGAAATCGTCGGGGAGCCAGCCGTCGAAGGCTTGGCGGAGGAGGCGCTTCTCGGGCTGGTCCTCGCCGGCGAGCTTCCAGCCGGCGGGGAGGGCGAGGCCCAGCTCGATCATCTCGCGCTCCAGAAACGGGACGCGGGCCTCGAGGCCGTGGGCCATCGTTACCCTGTCGCCCCGCTGGAGGTTGAGGTTGTGCAGCCCCTCGATGATGCGGACCAACTCGTTGTGCAACTCCTCTTCGGTCTCGAACTCCGTCAGGTAGTCGTAGCCCGCAAAGATCTCGTCCGCACCCTCGCCGGTCAGGACCACCTTGAGGTGCTCCGCGGTGAACCTGGCGAGGATGTAGTTGGGCACCGCGCTCCTCACGAGCGACGGGTCATAGTTCTCGATGCAGCGGACCACCACGGGCAAGACCTCCAGGGCGTCCTCGGCCGTATAGACGCTCTCGTGGTGCTCCGTTTCGAGGTACTCTGCCACGGCCCGGGCGGCCTTGAGGTCTGGGGAGTCTTGGAGGCCCACCGCGAAGGTTTTGAGCCTCTCGCCGCGCTCTTTGTACCAGCGGGCGGCGATGGCGGCGACGAGGCTCGAGTCGAGCCCACCGGAGAGAAAGACGCCGACCGGCACGTCGCCCATCATCTGGCCTTCGACCGTTGCTATGAGCTTCTCGCGCACCACGCGCAGGATCTCCTCCGGGATCGGAGCCCCCGGCTCAGAGGGGCCTTCGAAGCGCTCGTCGAGGTCCTCCTTGTCGCGGGGGACGGCGTTGGCGAAGCGCACGAGGCCGTCTTCGGGGGTCCAGTAGTGGCCCGGAGGGAAAGCTTCTACATCCGGCTGCCAGTCCTCGTCAAAGGTTCGCAGCTCCGAAGCAAAGCGGACGTGGCCGTTGCGACGAGCCCAGTAGAGCGGTTTGATGCCGACCGGGTCGCGGGCAGCGACGAAGCGGCCATCCTCGCCGGCGATCATAAAAGCGTACATGCCGTGCATCTGCGAGAACGAGCCGGGTCCCCTCTCATCGTAGAGGTGCAAAGCCACCTCGTTGTCCGACCTGGTAAGGAGGCGATCGTCCGAGAGCGTCTCCCTGATCTCTTCGTGGTTGTAGATCTCGCCGTTCCCCACAAAGAACAGATCACCGGACTCGGTCTCTAGCGGCTGCTTGCCGCCCTCTACGTCTACGATGGCGAGCCGCCGGTGACCGAGCCAGCAGTTCCCGGCGACCTCGATGCTGCCCTCGCCGTCGGGGCCGCGGTGGACAAGGCGCTTCAGCATGCGCTCCGCAGTGTCGGGTTCGATACCCCCACCGTACTCGCCAACGATTCCGCACATAATGTCCTACGCTCCTTTCGGTGGGTCGCCCCCGCGAACGCGAGCCGGCGCACCGGAGTGGTGCGCCGGCCGAGAGCCCGCTGTGTTGGTTTGTGGTGCAAACGGCAAGCCACGCTTCTTTCTCACTGTACACTCTGGCGCTGCCTCTGGCTACGGACACGCCTCACAGAAGCATATTCATGCCCGGTTTGCCCGCAACCCATGTTGTCCGGGCCCGAAGGTTCTGTCAATCCTCCGATTGGACAATAAAATCTACTCTCCCGGAGCTATTCTCGTACCCAGGGCCGACCCCAAGTTTCGCCCCGGGAGGTAAAATACGGTGGCTCGCAGGGGATACCCCTATCGCCCTTCTGTAACGGTCGGGAGACCCGTAAACCGCGAGGTTGCAAGGTACGAAAGGCGGCGAACCTTAGGAGAGGAGTGGGTATGGCGCAAGTGATTCGCGGCGAGTTCGGAGCAGCCGGCATCGAGCCAGCGGACGCGACGGCGGACGCTACGGCGGATGTAGTGGTCTCTATGCCCCAGAAGACCCACTCCGTTGCGGCCTTGAACCTCGGCCCGAAACCGGGAGACGTGGGGGGCAACCTCCTTCTGGCGGAGAGGGCCATCGTCGAGGCAAAGCTCGCGCACCCGGACCTCGGGTGGGTCGTGCTGCCGGAGCTCTTTACTTCGGGGTACTCGGATCTCGCGTCGATCCACCGCCACGCCGAGGACGCCGAGCGTGGGGCGAGCGTCGATTTCTTCTCCTCGCTCGCCCGCAGCCTCGGGTTGTACATCGCATACGGCTTCCCCGAGCGGATGCCGGGTACCGCCGGCGCAGCCGGCGTCTGCGACAGCGCGAATCTCGTCGGCCCCGACGGCCTCGTGCTCACCTACCGTAAGCGACACCTCGTGCGGACGAACGGGGAGCACCTCGTCTTTGTACCGGGAGCGGAGCTTCCGGTCGTGGAGGCGGACGGCGTGAGGACCGCGTTCGCCATCTGCTGGGATCTCGGGTTCCCAGAGTTCGCCCGCGAGGCCGTGCTCGCGGGGGCGGAGCTGATCCTGGCCCCCGCCGGCTGGAGGGAGCCGTGGGGCCCGCAGTACCAGCTCTCGTGCGCCGC
>JALZFP010000256.1 GCA_030861485.1 Actinomycetota bacterium
GTGTGGCACTCCACCTCGCAGCCTGCCTCGTCGGCGAGCCACTCGATCAGGCCCGCCGACTCCTGGCACAGGAGGTGGGTGAGAGCCGGATCGCTCTCGTAATTGTTCTTCTCGAAGATATCCTTCGCCATCAGCTCGGGGTTATCATCGAGGATACCGGCCTCCCTCTGGAGGCGGGTGCCGGCCGCGGGGATCAGGCCCGTCGAGCGCACCGTGTTGCCGGCGGGCTCTCGACCCTTCTCAAAGAGCAGCACCCGCGTCTGGCGCCTCGCCGCCGCGAGGGCCGCAATCATCCCGCACGCGCCCGCCCCAACGACGACGAGTGGCGGGCCGCCGGACCGGGAACGACCGGCGACAGACCCTCCGGTCGTGCTCAAGGCGCGGCGAGGGGGTGACCGGCCTCGAGCGGTCGCTTGAGGTACGCGCCGGCGGGCCCTCCAACGGCCTCACCCTCGGCGAAGACGGTCCGCCCGCGCAAGATGGTGCGGACCGGCCAGCCGGTGAGCTCCATCCCCTCAAACGGGGTGTACTCCTGAGCCGAGAGGAGCCTCTCTGGGGTAACCGGGTGAGACTCGTCCATGTCCACTATTGCAAGATCAGCGTCGGCTCCTACGGTGATTGCCCCCTTGCGCGGGGCGAGGCCGTAGGCGCGGGCGGGGTTCGTCGCCACGAGGTCCACGACCCGCGCGAATGAGAGGCCGCGCCTGGGACCCTCGGTGAGCATAAACGGGTAGATGAGGGCGGTGCCGCCGAAGCCGGGCAGCGCCTGCCAGAGGTCGCCCTCCTTGTGCTCCTCCGAGCAGCAGGCGTGATCAGAGCAAACCCAATCTATCTCGCCGTTCACCACGCCCCGCCAGAGCGCATCCACGTCTGATTGGGCCCTTATCGGCGGGTTGACCTTGCCACGCTGGTCGTTGTAGCTCTCGTAGGTGAGCGCGAGGTGGTGCAGCGTGGTCTCCAGGCGCGCGTCGAGGTCCGGGTGCCGCCGCTTGAGCTCGAGGGCCGCCTCGAGCGCCTCCTCGCTCGAGAGGTGCAATAGGTTTATCGGGCAGCGCGTGTGGCCGGCCAACACGCTGACCTCCGCGACGGCGAGGTGCTCGGTAAGCGTCGGACGCGAAGCGCTGTAGGCTTCGAGCCCGGTGAGGGTTCCGTCCTGCTTGACCCGCTCGCCAAAGACCCGGATCAACTCGGGCTGCTCGCAATGGATCGAGAGCGAGACGCGCGAGCCGTCGGTGCGTGTCCCCTGCACCCTCGCCACCTCTTCCATGATCTCGAACAGGTGCCCGAGGTCGTACTCCTCGGAGAGGGTGTAGCCTCTGGCGTCGCTCGAGGCCCCCGAGAGGTCTAGGCCCTTGTAGAACATGTAGTACTTAAAGGAGGCGACGCCCTCCTCGGCGACGAGACGCTCTATCTCGTCTACCTGCTCGCGTATCATAGGCGCCAGGTGGTAACCGTAGTCCACGTACGAGTGCCCGTTTGTCTTCTCCAGAACCTTGGGGAGGATTTCCGCGTACGGCCCGCTCTTGCCCAGGTAGTGGCTCCCCGTCCTGAAGTAGCTAACGATGCTCGTCACCCCGCCGGCTAGAGAAGAGAGGGTCTCGCTCCTTGAGTCCTCCGTTATGTCGCGGTAGATGCCGAGGTGGAAGTGCGCGTCCACCGCCCCAGGCACGAGCAGCTTGCCCCCGGCGTCTATCGCCTCGTCCGCGTCGGCGGAAGCAAGCTCCCCCACCGCGGCGATACGCCCGTCCCTGATCCCCACGTCCGCCCGTATCGGCTCCCCTCCCGGCAGCACGGCACGGCCGCCCAGAACAACGGTGTCAAACGACGCCATGAACACCCCTTCCCCTCGACCCCACGAATAGCGGGCAGTTCGCTGTTCCGTCAAGCGGAACAAGAACACGCTTTGTTACTACGGTAACCTACCCGAAACCCACGCTCCAGTCAATGGCTTGCGCCTAGCCGCTAGTTCGGGCATGATTGGCGGAGACGAGGCGTGGGGAGAGGGGTGACGGCGTTCCGTCTAGAGAAACAGAACAAGGGAGAGGCCTTGCGCCCGGCGGGGGCACAGAGTCGGCGACGCGAGTGGCCGATGTGCTCCTGACCTTCGCGGGGACAGAAGAGACACTGGGGGTCAGCGAGGTCTCGCGGCGGTTGGGCTTGAGCAAGGCCGTGGTTCACAGGATTTTGCGCTCGCTGGCTTCGCGCCGCCTCGTCTCTCTGGAGGAGACGAGCGGGAAGTACCGTCTCGGGCCGGCGGCGGCGACCCTGGGGGCACGCGCCCTGCGGGACCTCGACCTCAGGGAGGCCGCCCTCCCTGTGCTCCGGCGGCTTCAGGTGCAGTCGGGCGAGACGGCCACGGTCTCCGAGCTGGTGGGCGTCTCCAGGGTGTACCTCGACCAGGTGCCGAGCCCGCAAGAGATAAGGATGACCGTCGAGGTAGGGCGCCCCTTCCCGTTGCACGCCGGGGCCTCGAGCCGGGCGATCCTGGCCTTCGCACCGTCCGATCTTAGGCTGCAGATACTCGACGGCCCGCTCGAGGCACTTACGCCGAAGACCATCGTGGACCGCGGCGCCCTTGAAGGGTCGCTCTCGAAGATCGTGGAGACCGGGGCGGCGGTCTCGTTCGGGGAGAGGCAGCCCGGGGCGGCCTCGGTTGCCTCTCCCCTGTTGGGACCTGACGGCCACGCCGTCGGGTCCCTAAGCGTGTGCGGCCCGATCGACCGCTTCGATGGGGTGGTGGTCGAGCGCCTGCTACCGCTGGTCCGGGGCGCCGCGCGCGAGGTCTCCTCAAGGATAGTAGGACACGGAGAAGGAGGACGGGGCCTGTGACAAATCAGAAACCTCTCGACGGGATAACTGTTATAGACGCGGCGACGCTCTTTGCAGGCCCGCTCGCCGCAACCGTCCTCGGCGACTTTGGGGCCGAGGTGATAAAGGTCGAGCACCCCAAAGGGGACCCATCGCGTTCGCACGGGTGGGCCAAGGACGGGGTCGGGCTGTGGTGGAAGATGCTCGGCCGGAACAAGAGGTGCGTGACGCTGAGCCTGAGCAAGCCGGAGGGCGCAGAGCTCTTTAAGAAGCTCGCCCGCGGGGCCGATGTTCTGATAGAGAGCTTCAGGCCCGGGACTTTGGAGCGGTGGGACTTGGGCTACGAGCAACTCTCGGAGGAGAACCCCGGCCTCGTGCTCGCCCGCGTCACCGGCTTCGGGCAGTTCGGTCCGTACAGCAACCGTCCCGGCTTCGGCACCATCGCCGAGTCCATGAGCGGATTCGCCCACGTCACCGGCCAGCCCGACGGGCCGCCGACGCTCCCGCCGTTCGGCCTCGCCGACGGGATCGCCGCCCTCGCAACGGCCTGCGCCATCCTTATGGCCCTGCGCGCCCGGGACGCCACGGGCAGAGGACAGGTGGTGGACCTGGCGATCATCGAGCCGATCTTCACCGTCCTCGGTCCGCAGCCGATAGCCTACGACCAGCTCGGGGTGGTACAGGAGAGGACCGGCAACCGCTCCAACAACAACGCGCCGCGCAACACCTACCAAACCAAGGACGGCAAGTGGGTCGCCATCTCTACGAGCGCCCAGAACATCGCCGAGCGGGTGATGCGTCTCGTTGGACGTCCGGAGTTTATAGAAGAGCCGTGGTTCCAGAAGGGCTCCGAGCGGGCCAAGCACGCCGACGAGCTGGACGAGGCGGTGGGAAGCTGGATCTCCGAGCGCACCACCGACGAGGTCGTAGAAGCCTTCGAGGAGGCGAACGCCGCCATCACCCCCATCTACAACATCGCCGACATCATGCAGGATCCCCAATACCAGGCGCTAGACTCCATTATCACCGTGGACGATCCCGAGCTCGGCCCCATAAAGATGCAGAACGTCCTCTTTAGGCTCTCCGAGACGCCCGGCGAGGTCAAGTGGTCCGGCCCCCGGTTGGGCGAGCACAACGAGGAGGTTTACGGGGCGCTGGGGATAGACGAGGAGAGACTGGAGGAGCTGGCCGAGAAGGGCGTGGTATGAAGGTCCCCACCCTACCCATCAGGAGCTACCTCTACGTGCCCGGCAGCGACCCGCGCCGGATCGAGAAAGCCCTCGCCTCCGAAGCCGACGCCGTGATCCTCGACCTCGAAGACGCCGTCGCCCCGAACCGCAAGGAGGAGGCCCGCACAACGGTCGCCGAGGTGCTCCGCTCCGAGCACGAAAAGCCGGTCTTCGTCCGGATCAACGCCCCCGACTCGGTGCTCGCCGAGGAGGACGTAGAGGCAGTCGCGGGGCCCCGCCTCGCCGGGCTTAGGCTTCCAAAGACCGAATCACCGGAGTCCGTGCGCCGGGTGGCGCAGCATCTAGAAAAACTCGGGTGCGAGGCCGGCCTCCAGTGCCTTATCGAGTCGGCGCTGGGGCTCGAGTTCGCCTTCGATATCGCAGGCGCCCACGAAAAGGTAGTGGGCATGAGCCTTGGCGAAGCGGATCTGGCGGCGGATCTGGGCGTCCGCGGCGACGCCGGCGACGCGGGGCTCCTCTACGCCCGCTCGCGGCTGGTGGCCGCCACGAGGGCCGCGGGACTCCCGGGCCCGGTGCAGAGCGTGTACACGAACGTGCGCGACGCGGAGGGTCTGCGCCGCTCCACGATGGAGGGCAAGAACATGGGCTTCGTGGGGCGCTCGGCGATCCACCCGGCGCAGATCGAGGTAATAAACGAGGTCTTTACGCCAACGGAGGAGGAGGTCGCCGAGGCGAAGGACCTTCTCGCCCGGTTGGAGGAGTCCACCGGCACCGGCACCGGCGCCTTCGCCCTGGAGGACGGCAGGTTCGTAGACGAGGCCGTGGTGGGCTCGGCGCGCCTCACCCTCGCGCTTGCCCGCCGCGAACGAGAAGGAGTATCGTGAGCAGGTTGCTGGAAGCCTTGGAGGCCGGGGTTGAGGTCTACGACCTGGCGCAACCACTCTCGACCGAGACGCCCCACTCGCCCAACCATCCCCCCTTTCGCATGTCGCTGATGCGTCGTCACGGGGACATGGTGCGCGAAGACGGGAGCTCGGCCGCAAACGAGATGTTTGTGACCGGCGGCCACACCGGTACCCACGTGGACGCCCTCGCCCATGTCTCCCACGAAGGCGAGCTCCACGGCGGCATTCCTACCGAGGAAGCCCAGCGCGGAGGCCGGTTCAAGCAGCACGGCATAGACGCGATGGAGCCCGTGGTCTGCCGCGGCGTGCTCCTCGACATCGCGGGTCTGCACGGGCTGGACACCCTCCCCGGAGGGTACGGTATCACCGAGGACGACCTTAGGGCCGCGGCGGAGGAGGCCGGCGTCGAGGTGCGACCCGGGGACGTAGCCCTCGTAAGCTCCGGCTGGTCCCGCAACTTCGACAACGGGGAGGCGTTCCTGGGTCACGAGACCGGGGCGCCGGGTCCGACCGAGGAGGCGGCGCGCTGGCTCGCCGAGAGGGGGGTGCGGGCAACGGGGGCGGAGACCATCGCCTACGAGCAGATAAAGCCCGAGGTCGGGCACGCCCTGCTACCCGTCCACCGTCTGCTCCTCGTGGAGCACGGGATACACATCATCGAGGTGATGAACCTTTCGGAGATCGCGCTGGCAGGCATCTACGAGTTCGCGTTCGTCCTCGCGCCGCTGAAGATCGTCGGGGGCACCGGCTCGCCGGTGCGCCCGCTGGCGGTGGTGGACCGGTGACGTCCGAGGCGACCGTGCTGCAGGAGGTCTCCCGGTTCGCCGCCGGGGTGCGGGCCGGCAAGGTCAAAGATGGCATTCTTCAGGATGCCCGGCGCCGGGTAACCGACATAATTGGCATAGCGCTCGCGGCGAGCGGGATGGAACCCGCCCGGGTGGTCGGCGAGGTGATCGACGGCTGGGGCGGCGAGGGGCGGGCGAGCGCCATCGGACGGGGCGTCAGGTACCCGACGGCGAGCGCCGCCCTCCTGAACGGCACCCTGGCCCACGCGCTCGACTACGACGACACCCACCTCCCGTCGGTCCTGCACCCGAGCGCGGCGGTTGTCCCGGCGGCACTCGCCGTCGCCGAGGCCGCGGGCGCCTCCGGCAGGGACCTCCTCGCCGCCGTCGCTGCCGGGGACGAGTTGACCGTGCGGGCCGGGATGGCCGGGTACGACCGGGAGCTCGGGAACTCCGTCTTCTTCGAGAAGGGCCTGCACGCGACCTCTATCGCCGGTACGCTAGGCGGCGCTTTGGCGGCGGCCATGCTCTACGGGCTCGATGAGGAACAGATCGGACACGCCATCGCGATCTCGGCGAGCATGGGGGCCGGTCTCATCGAGGCAAACCGCACCGGGGGCACGGTCAAGCGCATCCACTGCGGCTGGGCCGCTCACGCCGGCGTCACCGCCGCCGAGCTGGCCCGGCACGGCCTCACCGGCCCGCCGACCGTCTTCGAGGGCAGGTTCGGTTTCCTACGGGCCTACCTGGACGACGAGGCGGACGCCGGGGAGATCACACGGGGCCTCGGCGAGGAGTGGGCGCTCCCGAGGATCTTTTTCAAGCCCTACCCCGCCAACCATTTCACCCACGCCGGCATAGACGCGGCCATCAAACTCCGCGAGGAGGGGCTTGATCTCGGGGAGATCGAGGCGTTGGAACTCGGCGTCGCCACCCCCGTACTGCGCACCATCGCCCAACCCGAGGAGGAGAAGGCCAAGCCTAAAAGCGGTTACGCGGCGCAGTTCAGCGGCCCCTTCACCGTGGCGACGGCGCTCGTGGGCGGCGGGGGCCTCGGCGTCTCTCTGGATGACTTCACGGACGAGACCGTAAAGGACCCCACCAAACTGGACCTCGCGTCCCGGGTTCGGTGCGTGGCCGACGAGGAGTGCGAGCGCATCTTCCCGAACCAGTTCCCCGCCGTGCTGCGCGCCCGGCTCAAGGGCGGCGAGGAGCGGGAGGCACGCGTCTCCCACAACCGCGGCGGGCCGGAGAACCCGCTCTCGGACAAGGAGCTGGAGACGAAGTTTCGGACCAACGCGCAGCTCGTGCTGCCCGCCGCGCGGGTTGAGGAGCTTGCGGGGGCATTGGAGACGCTCGGGGAGGCGGAGAGCGTCGAGGAGACGATGGAGATCACCCGCGTTGGCGGGTGACGCGGGCAGATGGGCCGCTAGAAAGGTCGGGTACCGCAAAGGGCCGGCCTGGCGCCGGCCGGAAAGGAGAAGGCTGTGGAGCAACTAGGCGGAGAACGGATAGGGGACCGAACCTCGCTCCAAAAGGTGATAGCGGCAAGCCTCATCGGCTCCGTCATCGAGTGGTACGACTTTTTTATCTACGGGACCGCGGCGGCCCTGATCTTCGGCCAGCTCTTCTTCCCCGGGTCCGACCCGCTTATCGGCACGCTGTACTCCTTCGGAACCTACGCGGTCGGTTTCATAGCCCGTCCCATAGGTGGTGTGTTCTTCGGCCACTACGGGGACAAGATCGGGCGTAAATCCATGCTGGTGATGACCCTGATCGTCATGGGGGTGGCCACGACCCTCGTCGGCCTCCTGCCGACCTACGAGTCGATCGGCATCTGGGCCCCGATCCTGCTCGTCGTCCTGCGCTTTTTGCAGGGCTTTGCCGTGGGGGGCGAGTGGGGCGGGGCCACGCTGATGGCCGTCGAGTACGCCCCCCCCGGCAGGCGCGGCTTCTTCGGCAGCTGGCCCGGCATGGGCATCCCGGCCGGACTGGTGGTGGCGACGGCGGTCTTCACGGCCTCCTCGTCGCTGCCGCCGGAGCAGTTTCTCTCCTGGGGCTGGCGCGTACCTTTTCTCGTCAGCATAGTCCTCGTCGCGGTCGGACTCTTCGTCCGGCTCAAGATCCTCGAGACCCCGGCCTTTCAGCAGATGCAGGAGTCCGGGGGCAGCTCCGAGCTCCCCGTTCTGGACGTTTTCCGCTACTACTGGAGAAGCCTCCTGCTCACGATGGGGGCGTTCTTCTTGCTCAACGGCGGTTTCTACGTCACCGTCACCTTTATGCTCGCCTACGGCACCCAGAACATCGGCGTGGATAGCGGTACCATGCTCACCGGTGTCCTGATCGCTGGCACCGTCCAGATCTTCGCCATAGGGGCCTTCGCCGCGCTCTCCGACAGGGTCGGGCGCAGACCCGTGTACCTGGGCGGCGCCGTATTCTTGCTCCTCTTCTCCTTCCCGCTCTTCTGGATGATCAACACGGGGGTCGCACCCCTGATCTGGCTCGCAATGAGCATCGCCATCGTCGCCCTGGGCGCGATGTACGGCCCCTCGGGCGCGTTCTTCTCCGAGCTCTTCTCGACCAGGGTGCGCTACTCGGGAGCCTCCTTGGGCTACCAGCTCGCCTCGGCCGTCGCGGGCGGCTTCGCACCGGTCATCGCGGTGGCCTTGCTGAGCGCCTACGGCTACCCGGCGGTCGCGCTCTACATGATCGTGATGGCCCTCATCACCATCACCGCTGTCTACCTTGCCACCGAGACGTACCAGAGGGACATAAGCGGGTATGGGGCCGATGAGGAGCCTGTAACCGGGGGCCAGACCGTGCGCGGATAAGCGCATCCGCCATAAGGGTACTCTAACCTAGCGGGTTGGTATCAGGTCGGCATCGGTTAGCCCCGGATGAGAACCGGGGCTTTCCGTCATCGATACGTTCTGTCTAATAATAGGCACCAATGCGTAGGTGCCATCTACGTGCGCTCGGCTTCCCACTAGCTTCCGGCTAGACCTCCTGACCTGGTCTCATCACCGTTCTCGTTAAGCACTGCCCGGAATCACACCTCCAGGAGTGACGAGGGTTTTGTACCTTGAGAACGGTACGCCGAAGCCCTGCTAGAGCGTCTCTACAGCCCCTTGCAGTGAGGTTGAACTGCAGGCATCGTGTCCGCATGAGGGCTTACTCGGTGGACTTGAGGCGGAAGATCGTAGAGGCCGTCTGGCGGGGAATGTCGAAGGCGGAAGCCGCCCGCGCTTTCGGGGTCGCGATCTCTTCGGTCAAACGCTACGTGAACATTGCCAGGAAGGGCGAGAGTTTGGCTCCGAAGAAGGCCCCGGCAAGAAACGCCCGCTCGATCAGAAGACAATGAAGCTACTGGAGGAGGACCTCTAACGGAGGAACACGAACGCGCGAGGCCCTTATCGAAGCGATGGGACAGGCGCTGGACGCGGTGACGAGCCGGGACGCCCGAGAATTCTTCGAGCACTGCGGCTACCACTCGACGGCTCAACCCCTGTGCCAACTGCTCTAGGGCCAACTTAGGGCCCGCCATCCTCAGCCTACTTTATCCCCACCACCATCGAGTCGGGGCCCACGAGGTGTTCGACGTAGGTTTCGCGGAAGCCGGTGTCGCGCATCCACGAAGAGCAGTCCGCCCCGGTGTAGTCAAAACCCGCCGGGGTCTCGATGAGCATGTTCAAGCTTGCCAGCAGCCCAAAGGCGTTCTCGCGGCGCTCGTCGTCGATCAGGGCCTCGTAGACTATCAACGCCCCACCTTCTGGCAGCGCCTCGTAGGCCTTCTCAAGGAGCAACCGCTTCTCCTGAAGACCCCAATCGT
>JALZFP010000269.1 GCA_030861485.1 Actinomycetota bacterium
CTCGTACACCACGTCGGCGCCCGCGCCGCCCGTTATCCGCCGAATCCTCTCGGAGGCGGCTTCCTCCGATGCGTTCACTGCTATCTCTGCACCGAGTTCGAGCGCTTTGTCCAGCTTCTCCGCGCTCCGGCCGACGGCGATCGTGCGCGCCCCCATCGCACGGGTGAGCTGTACGAGCCCGAAACCCACGCCGCCCACGCCGTAGATCACGACCCATTCACCAACCCTGGGTTGGGCGAGCTTCGCGGCGTGAACCGCGGTTGTAACGCCGCACCCTATCGGGGCCGCTTCGACATCGGGGATGACGGCGGGGAGCGGCACAGCGTTGCGAGCCGGGACAGTAACGTACTCCGCGTACCCTCCATCCGAGATAAAGCCGTACTCGGCGCGGAGGTTGGGGCACAGGTGCTCGTTGCCGACGCGACAGTAGGCGCACTCCAAGCAGCCCAGATAGTAGTAGATGATCACGCGCTCGTCCGCCCGGCCCGGCGAGACGCCTTCGCCTACCGCCTCGATACGGCCGACTGACTCGTGCCCCATCGTGACCGGCGCCACCCCTAGGTCCAGCAGGCCGCTCTTGAAGTGCAGCTCGGTATGGCATATCCCAGACGCTGTGATCCGCACTAGAACCTCGCCAGCTTCGGGCTCGCGCCTATCGACCTCCTCCAACCGGAAAGGCTGCCCCGGCCCATGGTACCTCACCGCCTTCATGGGCAACCATTGTACTAGCTAAGCAGGCCGCCACGCCCTTCGCCTAATTTTAAGCGCCGCGAAGCTCGACGGGTGGGTATGGCCACGAAGGGCACCGCGCTGGTTTAAAGGACGTTTAAGGTGCCGTTGAAGGACGACTACGAGGGCGTCCAGGGTGCTCCCGAGCGCATCATGGACGGATAGAGGCTGCTATTGATAGATCGTCACCCAAGCGGTACATTTGCGCGGCTCATTGGAACTGTAGAGGAGGTCGCAAGATGAAGTTCAAGCCCTTGGGAGCGCGGGTGGTGACCAAGGAGGTCGAAGGCGAGGAGACGACCGAGTCCGGGATCGTACTCCCCGACACGGCTAGGGAGAAGCCGCAGGCTGCTGAAGTCGTCGCGGTGGGCGCCCACGAGGACGTCAAGGTAAGCGTCGGGGACGTGGTAGTTCTTCGCAAGTATTCTGGAACCGAGGTCGAGCTCGGCGGAGAGGAGCACCGGATCGTGGACGCTGAGGACATCCTCGGGGTGATCGAGGGGTAAGGCTTTCGAACAGAAAGCCACAAGCGAAGGCTTGCGCCTGGAGCTAGGAGTGCGTTGCCTCTATTCACCGAGCTGGCGAGAGAGGGTATACTCTCGGAAACCTGGTTTCCGGCATACCTTATTCTCGGAAACTGCTCTCAGAGTCGCTTCAGTAAGCAGAGAAGACTAAAATCTATGTCATGCCTACCGAGATCTGGCTCCACGGGTTCCCGATCCCCCATCGCACAGTTGCGCTTGCCGTGCAGGCTGAGCGGTGGGGCTTCGATGGGCTGCTGCTCGCCGACAGCGAGAATCTAGTTGGGGACCCTTACGTAGAACTAGCCTTGGCGGCGCAGGCCACCGAACGCCTGCGTCTAGGCCCCGCCGTGACGAATCCCCTTACCCGCCACCCAGCGGTCACCGCCTCCGCTATAGCTACACTCCAGGTCGAATCTGAAGGCCGGGCCGTGCTCGTGTTCGGGCGCGGAGATTCCGCCGTGCTGCAGCTGGGATTACGTCCGGCTACGACCGCTGAGCTCGAACGAGGCCTAAGCGAGCTGCAGGGGTTCCTCCGCGGCGAGGACGTCGAGTTGGCGGGGGGGATGCAAGCTCGCATGGCTTGGATCGCAACGCTGCATCCGTCTAAGGTCCCGGTTGCGGTTGCTGCGACGGGGCCGCGGACGATCTTTGTTGGGGTACGTCATGCCGAGCACGTAAACTTTACGGTGGGAGCCGATCCCCGCCGGGTATCCTGGGCGGTGGGAGAGGCGCGGCGCGCGGCAGAGGGTCGCGGCGATGGAGTGTCCCTCGGAGCTTTCGTGAACTTCGCCGTTAACCCTGACCTTAGGGTCGCTCGAAACTTGGTGCGCGGTAGCGCAGCGATCTTCGCCCACTATGCTAGCGAGGGGCCGCTTGACGTGCTACCGGCTGAGGATCGGGAGGTGGTGAAGCAGATCGGCGTCACCTACGACGAGCGCAGCCACGGGCTGAGTAGCGCAAACCATGCCGAGGTGCTTCCGGACGAGTTCCTCGATCGCTTTGCCGTGGTAGGCGATGCTGATCACTGCGTGGATCGCTTGCTCGAGTTGCTGCAGTTAGGTCTCGAACGGCTCGTTATGGTGCCTGGTTCGCGCGATGCCGATCCTGAGCTGATCGCCGAGTCGAACGCTCGCTTCGCGAGCGAGGTACTGCCGGCGCTGCGCCCCTAAGGTAGTATTTGGTGCTGACCTTATCCATCAGGTTGCCGAGAACATCTCTTCTAGGTAACCGGGCTTCCGCCAAATTCGATTCTCGGAAACATAAGAAAAAAGAGGGCATAACATAAGAGAGATGGCCGGGATGTTAGCTACCTTGGTCCTCAAGACTACATATCAGCCAAGCCTCTGGATAATATCCCTCATCTCCTTGTGGTCGAAGGCGCGAAGCATGGTGCTTCTAATGTTTCCAAGGGAGTAAGCCTCTAGTATGAAGGCGGTGGCACTCTGCTCATCGGGCGCCTCGATGATGAGGACCACGTCGAAGGGACCGACGGTCCAGTAGACTTGGTTCATATTCGCCCCATGCTTCTGCGCATTTCAGCGGCCCTCTCGGCAGGGTATCCCTAACGGTCCTGATCCCTTGATCGGTGAAGTTCAGCAAGGACACATACGTGGGCATTGGCCTCCTCCTTTCCCTGGCAATTCTTCACGGACTGCGGTTCGCTATCGTTGCTACAACTGTGACACGCTACAGCTCCTTCGGCGTGAGCCGTTTGCACTATGTTCGGCAAAAATTTGCGCACGATAGCTTACGTCTACCCACCATGACGCTGTCCTCGCCTTTATTCGTCGAGTCGCCGAGAGTGCTTCTTCTCGTAAACCTGCCATCAAGAGAGGGCGCGAGCTGCTACGCGCCGGCCTCCACCTTCTCTTCGCGGCCAGCAGCCGTTAGCCAAGCCTTTCGAGAATGCCGCTCATTTGCGAGAGCACGAGATGCAACCCGTGACGGGAACCCTTTGACGCAGCTAAACGCTCACTAGCTCATTTCCTGATCGCAGGCACCCTTCGGCTTCGGCACCGATGCGCCGCAGCAGCTCGGTGGTCGCCGGCACGTCGGAGATCAAATCCGCCGCTTCCCCGCACCAGACCACCGCGATATCTGTATCTCCTTCCTGCTCCGCCTCTCGGAAGGTCTCGTCCTCGCCGTCCGGCGCCGTGGCCAATTGCTTCTCCCAACCGTCCCAGCGTTCGAGGAAGTCGTTGCGCAAGGCACGACCGGTGTACTCCTCCGGCCACTGAAGGCCACGGACCACGTCAAAGACCTGTGTCCGCTTGGTATCGCTGCCCCTAGCGGCCACGATCTGCTCCTTGGCCTGCTCGTGTCCCAAGGCCTCGATCGACGCGTAAAAGCGTGTGCCTATGAGCACCCCGTGGGCGCCTAGCATCAGCGCCGCTGCCAGGCCACGCCCGTCGGCGATGCCACCGGCGGCCAGAACCGGCGTCGCGTCGACGGCGTCGACCACGGCGGGCACCAACGGCAGTGTGCTAGCGTGTTCGGCGCCATGCCCTCCTGCTTCCGTCCCCTGGGCAACGATGAAGTCGGCACCTGCCGCCTCTGCTGCCAAAGCGCCTTCGACGTCCTGCACTTGGCAGATCAACTTACAGCCTGTTTCCTTTATGACCGAGGCGTAGGGGCCCGAATCGCCGAAGGAGAGCATGAAAGCGTTGGGCTCGTAGCCCAACACTAGATCGACTGTCTCTCGAGTGGCGCACCAAGTGATCAGGCCGACCCCCCAAGGCCGGCGGGCTTCGTCTCTCGCCAGCGACAGCTCCTCGCGCAGCCAGTCGGGATCACCGTACCCGCCCCCCACCAATCCCAGGCCTCCGCTGTTGGACACCTCCGTTGCCAGGCGGCCGCCTGCAACCGAGGCCATAGGAGCCAAAATAACCGGGTATTCCAAACCAAATGCTTCCGTCAGCGCAGTCCTGATAGCCACTGATTTCTCCTCACGACTCTCTTACCTATTGGTGCAGATGATGTCACTTCTTCCAGTTCGCGCAAGGGGCTGCTTGCTGTAGACTCTACTTTCGGGAACCGCGTGCGCTCGCAAATTCCGCCTCCATCGACTGCTTAGGCCCAAAGGGAACCCGGAGCATTCCTCGCGCTTTTGGACAGAGATTTGACAGTTACGG
>JALZFP010000273.1 GCA_030861485.1 Actinomycetota bacterium
CGCCCGTCCTCCTCCGAAACCTCGAAAAGTGGCACGCTTCCCAGCATCCCACCGGTCCCCGCAGCGACGGTCCACCCAACAGTGAGTGCCGCCCCAGCCCCGGCTGCTGCGAGGTTGTTACGGTGCAGCATCCATCCGCCCCGCTCTTCGAATCCGCCTACAGCCCAGGCTGTCCGGACGCCTAAAGTCCCGGCCTCTACCAAAGCTCGCCGGAGGGCATAGACGAGGAGTGCCGCGCGCCCGGCAGCATAGTTTGCCGCGGCTGCTGCGGCGGCCAGCAGGTCCCGGGCTTCCTCGGTGCCCACCGGCGCCGCCGGCAGGTCGGCCGGAGAGCCGAAGTCTCCCGCTGCAGTCCTGGTGGAGATACGCTCGCGGTGGGAGGCGAGGGCGAGCCGGCCCAGGTCCTCGGCACCCATCGAGACGACGAGCGCGAGCGCACCCGATTCGAGACCCAGGGCTTCGGCGCCTTCGGGGTTCAGGCTCTCTACTACCCGCAAGGCGCGTACCAGACCGGGCCTCGTCCAGTCCCGTGCCCCCGCCGCCAGGGCTCGTCGGCCCAAGGAGTCGGCATCGCTGGCATGCGCGGCGAAGAGCGGGAGGTCGTCCTCCTCGATCAAGCCCTCCTCGGCGGCCCACAACGCGCCGGTCTCTACGAGCCTGCGCGCCTCCATCTCGCCGATGTTCGGCAGCGCGACCTCAGAGAGCCTGTGCCCGATCAGGCGCGGCGCCTCGGCTAGGGGCGCGCCGATACTCTCGACCGGCGCATCAGCAACGAGCAGGAGGCCCCACTCAGGCGCGCTTATGAGGTCTGGGGCCGCGTGTGTCTCCGAAGCCGCCACCCAACCGAATTCCCGCGAGAGGCCCGATGCCGCGGCGCAGACGGGGCTCAACACTCCTGGGAGCCGGGCTGCCGGCAGGACCCGCTCGAAAAAGGCTTTAGCGGCGGCTTCATCGGAGGCGTAGAGCGCGATCTCCGCATCCTCACCCTCACCACGCCATTCGAAGTCTTCCGCGTGCTCGACCATACGCGCAGGAGGCCTGGGGCTACTCCAGGACGATGAGGGGGTCGCCCGAGCGAACCGTCTTGCCGGCCTCGACCAGGACCTCGGAGACCACACCGGCCTTCTTCGCCCGGATCTCGCTCTCCATTTTCATCGCCTCCAGGACGCACACCGCCTCGTCGGCGTCGACCTCCTGCCCCGCCTCCACGAGGACCTTCATTATAGTCCCCTGCATCGGCGCCACCACCGTACCCTCGGAGCCGGCTGCCCCCCACTTCCTCTTTCTCCCGCGCCTCACCGGCGCCCTCGCATACCCCCTTCCAGCGTCCCCCGCCCCGGCCTCGTCCCCATACACCCTGACCCGGAAGAGCTTGCCGTTGACCTCGACCTCGACCTCCCTGGTCTCCTCCGAGAGCACTCCGCCGACTTCGAGTCCTGCTGGGTGCGCCTCTATCCCCAGCTCTCCCAGCCTCTTGGCGACAAACCCCGTGGTGTAGTTGCCCTTGACGAACACCTCATCGTCGAGGATGGCTCCGAAAAAAGGTAGGGTAGTAGCGATGCCCTCGATCCTGAACTCTCCGAGTGCACGCCGCAAGCGCCGCAGAGCATCTTCCCGATTCGCGCCCCGCACGATGAGCTTGGCGAAGAGCGGATCGTAGGACTCCGGCACCACGCCCGGTCCCTGCAAAGCGGAGTCTACCCGTACACCCGGACCACCCGGCTCCTCGTAGGCTGCGACGGTACCCGGACTAGGTACGAAGTCGTTCGCGGGGTCCTCGGCGTTTACACGGACCTCGAGCGCATGCCCCCGCCAGACGACGTCCTCTTGAGAGAACGGTAATCTTTCTCCGGCAGCGATGCGGATGCCGGTCTGCACTATGTCTATCCCCGTGACCTCTTCGGTGACCGGGTGCTCAACCTGCACCCTTGTGTTCATCTCCAGAAAGTAGAACTCGTCGTCCTGCACCAGGAACTCGACCGTGCCCACGTTATCGTAGCCCACCGCCTCGGCCGCCTCGACCGCCGCCCGGCCCATCTCCTCGCGCATCGAAGGATCTATCGCCGGAGAGGGGCATTCCTCCAAGAGCTTCTGGTGCCGGCGCTGAATCGAGCAATCCCTCTCGCCGAGGTGCACCGCGTTCCCGTGCTTGTCGCGTACTACCTGGATCTCGACGTGCCGCGGCGCCGGCAGGTACTTCTCCAGATACACCGACCCGTCCCCAAAGTACGCCTCCCCTTCTCTCCTGGCCCGCTCGAAGGCCGTCGCGGCTCCCTCATCATCAAGCGCAACCGCAAAGCCCTTCCCACCGCCCCCCGCCGAAGCCTTCACCGCCACCGGGTAGCCGTACTCCGCGGCAAAGTCGAAGACGGCGTCGGCTGACTTTATAGGATCTTCGGTGCCCGGCGTCATTGGAACACCCACCTCTCTCATAATGCGCCGGCTATCCACCTTGCTTCCCATCGCCTCCATCGCCTCCGGGTGTGGCCCGATCCAGACGAGCCCCGCCTCCCCCACCGCTCGCGCGAACGGCGCGCTCTCCGCTAGAAACCCGTACCCTGGGTGCACCGCCTCCGCCCCAGAACGCCGCGCGACCTCTATAAGCTTTTCGATGTTCAGGTAGCTCTCCGTCGCGAGCGCGGGTCCGACATGGTACGCCTCGTCGGCCAGGTGAGTGTGAAAAGACCCCCGATCCACATCTGAGTACACCGCAACGCTCACCACCCCCATCTCCTTGAGAGCGCGGATGATGCGGACGGCTATCTCCCCGCGATTCGCTACCAGAACCTTCTCGAACAACTAGACCATGCCCTCCCAGCTAGAGTAGGACCAAAGGGAACCTTCGAGCTTCATCTCCCGCGGCGGCGCGTGCCCGAGCAACCCCGCGAACCTCCACCGGCTCCGGCGGCGTTGGACGGCCACCTCCTCCGGCTCTCTAAGGTCTCCAGAGACAAACTCGATCGCGACCATTATCGCCGCGATCTCTTCGGGTTCCGGGTCGGGCTCGATCCTCAAAGGGGAATGTTTCCGTGCTTGCGTGGCGGGCGCTCGGGGCGCTTTGTGCGGATCATCTGCAGGGCTTTTATCAGGTATGGCCGCGTCTCGCGTGGGTCTATCACGTCGTCTATGTAGCCCATCTCGGCGGCGACCATCGGGTTGTTGAACTGCTCCTCGTAGTCGGCGATGAGCTCTTCGCGCTTCTCTTCGGGGTCCTCGGCCTCTGCGATTTGGCGGCGGAAGATGATGTTGACAGCGGCCCTGGCGCCCATCACGGCGATCTCACCCGTAGGCCAGGATACGTTTACGTCTCCCCCGATGTGCTTGGAGCACATGACGTCGTAGGCCCCACCGTAGGCTTTGCGTGTGATAACGGTCATCTTCGGCACCGTCGCTTCGGAGAAAGCGTACAATAGCTTCGCCCCGTGGCGAATGATGCCGCCGAACTCCTGATCCGTCCCCGGCATAAATCCCGGCACGTCCACAAACGTGACGAGCGGTACGTTGAAAGCGTCGCAGAACCTGACGAACCGCGCCCCCTTGACGCTCGCATCTATGTCGAGCGTACCGGCCAGGACTGAGGGCTGGTTTCCCACCACCCCTACGGCGTGGCCGTCGAGTCGGGCGAAGCCAACGACGAGGTTCTGGGCCCAGCCTTCCTGCACCTCGAAGAATTCCCCGTCGTCCATGGTCATCTCTATCGCCCGACGCATGTCGTAGGGCCGTTGGGCCGAGTCCGGTACGAGGGAGGCAAGCTCACCCTCCATACGCTCAGGATCGTCGGTCGGCCTGTAGTACGGGGTGCTCTCCAGGTTGTTCTCCGGCAAAAAGGAGAGGAGGTAACGCACGTCTTCAAGGCAGCTCTCCTCGTCGGGAGAGGAAAAGTGGGCGACCCCGCTGGTGGTGTTGTGGGTGCCCGCGCCGCCGAGCTCCTCTTGCGTTACCTCTTCGCCCGTGACGCTCTTTATCACGTCCGGGCCGGTAATGAACATGTGGCTCGTCCCCTCGACCAT
>JALZFP010000266.1 GCA_030861485.1 Actinomycetota bacterium
GATACACGTCGTACAGTCGGGCGGTGCCCTCGGAGAGAGCCCAGGCAAGGCGCTCGGGCGAGAGGCGCCCCTTCGAAACCTCATTTAGCAGCACAGGCACCAGGGTCTCGACGCCGACCGCGCCGGCAGGTCCCTGAACTAGACCCTGCTGCTTCTGCTCCGCGGTATGGGGGGCGTGGTCCGACCCGAGGGAGGATATGGTGCCGTCCAGCACGCCCTCCCAGAGCGCCTCGCAATCGCGGGCCCGGCGGATCGGAGGATACACCTTCATCATTGGGCCAATCGAGGAGTAGGACTCGTCGGTGAGGGTCAGGTACTGGGGGCAGGTCTCGGCGCTTATCGGCACGCCCTCCCTCTGGGCTCGCCGGACGATCTCGACCCCACGCGCCGAGCTTGTGTGGACGACGTGGAAGCGGCAACCGGTCGCCCTTGCGAACTCCGCGCCCAAGGCGATCGTCGCCGCCTCCGCGGTGTCGGGCCGGCTCGCCAAGAAGTCTTCGTAGCCCTCGATCTCGCGGCTGAGCGCCCGCTGCGCCGCCTCGTTCACCTCCCGGTCCTCGCAGTGCGCGGCCAGCAGGCCCCGGGCACGCGTCACCTGTTCGAAGATACCGAGGACGTCGCCGTTGCCCGGAGGCATTATTAGGTTCTCGGGGGTCTCGTCTGCCAGGTTGTAGACGAGCTGTTTGGTCTCCCGGTGCAGCGCGTATCCCCAGAACAGCTTCACGCCTACCGCGCCCTCGTCGATGAGCGCGGGTAGTTCGCTCAAGTTCTCCGCCCCGAGAGAGATGGCCCACAGGCCGAAGTCTACAAACGCACTACGCGCGTGCTGCTCCGCGCGATCACGGAAGACGGAGACGTCGCTGACGGGGGGAATGGCGTTGGGCATCTCGAACAGCGTGGTGATGCCCCCGGCCGCCGCCGCCCGCGTGGAGTGAGCGAAGTCCTCCTTCTCGGTAAGGCCGGGATCGCGCGAGTGCACGTGAGGATCGATGAAGCCGGGGAAAACCAGTAGCCCGGTTGCGTCGATCTCCTCTTCGGCGCCGAACGCCTCGCCGGCAGCCGCGATCGCCACGATCCGCCCATCATCGCACGACACATCCGCTCGGATGCGGAAGCTTGGCGTTATCACTGTCCCGCCACGAATAACCAGATCCACTATCTCTCACCCTCCCCACCGGGTAGAATCGAACTCTCCGCGGTTGCGGTGACGCAATGTTATTTACATGGTCACCGCCGGTCAAGCGATCCTGCCGCCCGGCGCAGCGCAACCTACCGCTGATACTCGCCACGCTCGGCGAGACTACTACGAACAGAGCGCTTCTTTGTCGGTTACGTTCTCGATACGTTTTCTGGGTGTCGCGCTCCTGTCCCCCGCGTTGCGCGGTCTCACAGGTTGACCGAGAATGCCAAGTCATTTAAGGTGCAATCCGATCGGGGAGGCCAACGAGAGAAAGTACCCAGAACATCGGGCGAATGCAGTCTGACAGGGAACATGTTGCGTGGTACCGGCAACGCCAATCGTGACCACGCCAGCCGCCGTTCTGCTGCACCGGGCAACGACGCTTGAGGGGTCCTAACCGGTATAGGCATGCCCCGGTCGATGCCCCAAACCGAGTCTTCAGGAAAGATAGCGTGGCGGTAAATACCTCTTGGCAGATAGAAGATGGCCTCGTCTGCGAGAACGCGATCATAGGTTCGGACATCGGTCGTATGGTCGTCGAAGCGCCCGAGGTCACGCGTGCGGCGCGCCCGGGACAGTTCGCCATGGTGCGCAGCTGGGAGACAGAGCCTCTCCTGCCCCGGGCGATGGCGCCACTCACCTACGACGTCTCCTCCGGGCGCATGGAGATCTTCTACAAGATCAAGGGACCCGGAACACAGGCCATGGCCAGGACCCGCGCCGGCGCTACGGCGCACGTCACCGGGCCCCTCGGGCAACCCATTCTCGAAGGATTCGATGGACGGAACGTCGCCCTGATAGGACGGGGAGTCGGCATCACGCCGCTCCTCCCGCTGGCGAAACACATCGTCTCCACCGGAGGAACCGTTCGTTCGTACCTCTCGGCACGTACCCGGGCCTACCTGTTCGGCTTCGACGAATTCGAGGCCCTTGGTCCGGTCCACGCGAGGGTCGATAACGAAGGAGGTCGCGGTGACCTGGTGACGGATGCGCTCGCGAAACACTGTCGAGAACACCGCGTGGATGCGGCCTACGTGTGCGGGTCCCGCCGTCTCACCCGCGCCACGGACGAACTCGGAGCCGAGCATGCGTTTCCCGGGTACGTCTTTCTTGAGGAGAAGATGGGGTGCGGTATAGGTTTTTGCAAGGGTTGTCCCGTCCGGCTACGCAACGGGGGAGGCTATAAGCTCGTGTGCACCGAGGGCCCCATCTTTTCGACCCGGGAGGTCGAGCTTTCGGGACCCATCTTCCCACCCCAGGAGGTCGGGCTCTGGTGAGCGCCGCCCTCGAGACCACGGTAGGTTCTCTGCGACTAAAGAATCCTGTTATGCCCGCGTCCGGAACCTACGATTGGTTTGGCAAGGACCCGGCACAAGTATCCGCGGGCCAGCTCGGCGCCGTCGTAACGAAAAGCGTTACGCTGGAGCCGCAGAAGGGTGCTCCCCCGACACGGGTCGCCGAGACCCCCCTGGGGATGCTGAACGCCATCGGCATTCCTTCCGTTGGACTCGACACGTTTATGAACGATGTCCTTCCCAAGTACCGCGAACTTGCCACGGCGGTGATCGTGAGCGTTCAGGCCTACTCGCCTGAGGAGTGCGAGACGATGGCCGCCCGGTTGGACGAGGAGCCTCGGGTCGACGCGCTAGAGCTGAACCTCTCCTGCCCGAACCTGGAGCACGGAATCATCACCGCCCAATCGCCGGAGCTGAGCGCGGAGATGGTCGCCGCTGCCCGTCGAGCCACCCAGCTGCCGATAGTTGCGAAGCTCTCACCGAACGTGACGAGCATTGTAGAGATAGCCCGGGCCGTCGAGGAGAGCGGGGCCGACGCTCTGTGCCTAATCAATACGCTTAAGGGAATGGCTATAAACGTGGAGACGCGGCAGGCGCTTCTGGGAAATCTGAGCGGCGGGTTGTCCGGTCCGGCTATCAAGCCGGTCGCCCTGTACATGGTGTGGGAGTGCTACGAAGAGGTGGATATCCCGATTATCGGGGCCGGCGGGGTATCCACGGCTCAGGACGCGATCGAGTTTCTGCTCGCCGGGGCGCGGGCCATTCAGGTCGGAACCGCCACGTTCAGGGAACCGAGGGCGCTGGAGCAAGTCGTCTCGGGTCTTCGAGATTACCTCTCTGCTGAGAGAATCGAATCCGTGAGCGAGCTCGTGGGATGGTGCCACGGGGAGAGGACCGTGGTGGGTTCGTGACAGTTCAGTAGCTCAGGCGGGCGGATTACGTCGACCGGGCTACAGCGATGAGAAGAAAACCAAACAGGAGGTAGCGGTGGAGTCGCAAGAGCAGGCGGTGGAGCAAAGGCTGGAGAAGGCCGATCCGGCAACGCTGCGCAAGGTGGTCGTCGGCGTCGCACTAGGCAACTTTATGGAGTGGTTCGACTTCGGGCTCTACGGCTACCTCGCAACGACGCTCGCCATCGTCTTCTTCCCGTCCGAGGACCCGGCTGTAGGCCTACTCGCCACCTTCGCGGTCTTCGGGGTCGCCTTCGTCATTCGTCCTTTGGGAGGGCTTGTGCTCGGCCCCTTGGGTGACAGAATCGGACGGCAGCGCCTCTTGGCCGGCGTTATAATCCTTATGGCACTCTCCACCTTCTCGATAGCGTTTCTCCCGGGATACGCCTCGATAGGTATCTGGGCGCCTCTCCTGCTCGTGGTCGCGCGAGCCGCAC
>JALZFP010000310.1 GCA_030861485.1 Actinomycetota bacterium
GTAACGTCCGGCACCGTAACGAGGGACGATGCTTCAACGACGGGTTCGTCGCTCCACCCCAGAAGATCTTGCCAGAGGCCCGAGCCCATGGTGTCGAGCAGGGCCAGCGCCGCGACGAGCACGGCCGCGACGATCAAGGTGAACATCCGCCGTTGCCACTTCTTCTGTCGGTGGGGAGCAGACAGCGACAGCGGGCCGGTGGGGGTTTTCTGGAAGGCAGTGGGTCGCCCTTTGCCCGCGGTCTGCGTAACGGTCTCAGCCATGAGACGCAGCGTGGGCACTGCTGGCCTCAAACCCTGCCGTACCCGATCCAAATCGTTTACGAGGCTGACAGCGTCCGGGTAACGCTCCTCGGGATCTTTGGCGAGCAGCCGTACCGTTATAGCGTTCATCCCCTCCGAGATCGAGGGGTCTACCTCTTGCGGCGGGCGTAGGTACCCGTCGACGTGCTTCATCGCTATACTTATGGGATTCTCCGCGTCGTAGGGCGGCTCGCCGGTGAGCATCTCGTAGAGGACGGCCCCCAAAGAATAGAGGTCGCTGCGGGGGCCGACAGGTAAACCGAGGGCCTGCTCAGGAGACATATAGTGTACGCTGCCCAAGACGATACCAGTCCGGGTAAGGGTGGCGGAGGAGGCGGCCCGAGCGATGCCGAAGTCGGCGACCTTCACGTCTCCCGATTCGGTTACGAGGATGTTCTGGGGCTTTACGTCCCGATGGACGATGCCTCTGCGGTGAGCTTCCTCGAGGGCTTCCGCTACCTGGATCGCCACTGCCGCGGCCGTATGTGTAGGAAACGGACCCACCCGCAAGATACGCTCGCTCAGTATGCCCCCGGCCACGTACTCCATGACGATGTAGTAGGTGCCATCCTCTGTTTCTCCGCGGTCGTAGATGGAGACAATGTTCGGGTGAGAAAGCGCCGCCGCACTCCTCGCCTCGCTTCGGAATCGCTCGATTACCTCATCATCTTCTGCGTACCTGCGGCTCAGAACTTTGAGTGCCACGTCCCGATCTAGGACCGCGTCGTGTGCCAGGTAGACCTCGGCCATCCCACCGCTACCCAGGAGCTCGATTGCGCGGTAGCGGGTGTCGACGACTTGGAGCACGGCGACATTGTAGTCTTCCCGACTTTGAACATCCAATCGTCACGCTCCGCTAGGTCTTCGTTCGGCTGGTGTGATGCCTTGTTACCGTATTGGATCCGCTTCGAGTAGCCATCCCCGGCGTCAGAGTCGTAGGAGAGCGAGAGCTGAGGCGCAAAGCCGGGCGCCCCGGCCTGGTGTAGATGGGAACGCTTAGCGAATCGGTGACGGTTATCGGGTCGGCAACGAACCTCTCCCCCCTTCCCTGGCTGTCACCCCCGCCCTTGGGCAAGGGTATGGTAGGGAGAGCCGGACTGCCATTAACGGCGGTTCCTTTGTTAGGGTCGCTTCCTTCGGGCCGCGAGGAAGGTAATGTACCGGTTGACCCTGGTAGACCCGCTCCTGTAACCGTAAAGGGTGAGGTTCTAGAGGTAGAGGTCGCTAGATATGAAATTGCTCGATGGCTCTCCGCTTTTGACCTCCCCTCCGCGCCCCCTCTCTCGCTCGGCACCGGGTAGAACGATCGTCGTATAGGTGTCGGGCTGGGCGCTTCGTTGGTATCCGGCGGTCTGTCTCCTCCTGTAGTCAACAGCCTCTCCGCCAGGAAGCCTGATCGTACCCGTGGTCCACACTCCATCAGAGCTGACCCTGCCTTCGTCCTTCGCGCCATTTGCAGAGGTCCCGGTTCGCCGGCCATCGGATGCGACAATCACCTCATAGAGACCAGCGCCCTCGTAAGCGGCAGATGCCACAAAGCGGCGCATGGTGCCGTCGGCCAGCACGACGGCCCCGGTTGCCTCTTCTTCGGTTAGCACCACCTGTAACCGTGCATTACCGCTCGCAGAAGTCAGCTCCAGCGTGTTGCTCGACATCTGGCCTGCGAACCACTCAGCGGTGCCTTGCGGTTGGCCATCACAGACAAAGGCTTGCACCTTGCGCTCACCACCCTTGGATGCGGTTGTCTCGCCCGTGCTCTGGGCAACCGTTTTATTTGTATTTTCGGAACTTGTCTTGTCTGTATTTTCGAGGTTTGTCTTATCTGGGCTTGCGGTAACTGTCTTATCCGCCACTATAGCAATCAACGTATCGGTTCCTTCAACATAGCCCACAAACTCGTAGGCGACAATCCCGCTGGTGGTGACTTCGCTGGTGGTAGATTGGCTGGCTGGCGGTTCATACACCTGCTTCTGTTCTTGGCCGCCACGCCAGCTCAACACCACCGCGAATAATACCCACAGGACTAGGCCGACCAATACAACGGTGGATATTCTCCTGGAGGGCATCTTGATCGTACTACTGGGCTAGACCGAAAGCTCTAGGCCCCTAGGCGGAAGAGAGAGCACCGCGGTATTGCTCGATCTCCTCCAGGCAGCGGCCGCTGCCTGCTGCGACGCACATCAAGGGGTCGTCTACTACGTGCACCGGCACCCCCGTCTCCCTCCTCAACCGCTCATCTAGCTGCCTCAGAAGGGCGCCACCACCGACCAGCACCATACCTTGGTCGATAACGTCCGAGGCTAGCTCGGGAGGGGTACGATCCAGGGTATCCTGAACCGCCGCCACGATGGCGTCCACCGCCACGTGGATCGCCTCCCGAATCTCCTCACTCGTTATGACAACCGTCTTAGGTAGACCCGTGATGAGATCCCGGCCCCTTATCTCCGATGACTCTTCCTGGGCGAGCGGAAAGGCACTGCCTATCTCTATCTTGAGCTGCTCGGCGGTCTGTGTACCGACGGTAACTTTATGTTCCCTCTGGATGTGAGCCGAGATCGCCTGGTCCATGTGGTCGCCGGCGATCCTGATGGACGATTTGGTCACGATACCGCCCAATGAGATCACCGCGACCTCGGTGGTACCTCCGCCGACATCTACGATCATGGAGCCCTGGGCCTCGTTGACTGGCAATTCCGCCCCTATAGCTGCTGCCAACGGCTCCTCGATGGCGTACGCCTGCCGAGCCCCCGCAGACCTCGCTGCTTCTCTCACCGCCCGGAGCTCGATGTCCGTGACCCCCGAAGGTACGCACACGATCACCCTCGGTCCAAAAAGCGCTTGCAGGAGGCGTTGCCGCGGCTGCGCCTTGCGAATAAAGTACGAGAGCATCTTCTCCGTGACCTCGAAGTCCGCTATTACCCCATCTTTCAAGGGACGCATGGCCACGATGTTACCAGGCGTGCGCCCGAGCATGCTCTTGGCCGCACCGCCCACGGCCACAACCCTATCGGTCTTATTATCTATAGCGACCACCGAGGGCTCCGAGAGGACGATCCCTTGCCCCTTGACGAATACCAGCGTATTTGCCGTGCCCAGGTCCACCGCTGCGTCCCGGCCGAACAGTCTTCCTAACATATCCCTTCCCTCATCACCCCGCGGGTATCCTAGCCCCTATTGCGCACATGCTATCGCAGGTTCTCTTCAGAATCTTTCATTAAGCTTTTGCGGCCAAGACTTCCTCGGCCCAGCTCAGGGCGGCGTTGGTAGCAGGAAAACCGATAGTGGTGAGGGCGAGGGCGATCGTATGCAGGACCTCCTCCTCAGAGACGCCGATGCCAAGCAGCTTGCGGACATGCGAACGCACCCCGCCCTCCGACTCCGCGCCCACAGCTATACCGAGCTTGATCAAGCGGCGTTCCTTCTCACCTAAAGGTCCGGCGTCGTGCTCGGCAGCGCCCAAGGCGTCGAAAGCCTCCTTCACCGCCGGATAGCGACGCTCGAACTGCTGGTACACTTCCGGCAGGTAGTCCATCATCTTTCCTCCCTTCGTCGGAACAGGGTGCCTCGCATGCTACCATCATGATGCACCCCAAGGGGTTGCTGGCCTTAAGCGGCTTAGTGGAGAAAGAAAGCGCAATAGACAAGACGAAGAGGAAGCTGCACGGTAAGTTGGCAAGCGGAAGACCAAAGCAGCAGGGGCG
>JALZFP010000327.1 GCA_030861485.1 Actinomycetota bacterium
GGGTTAGCTATACGGCCTCCGAGAGGGCGCGCCTGAGGGTGCTCGCATGGCGGCCGGTGCGGATGGTCCTCAGGGCTTTTATCTCGACCTGCCGCGCGCGTTCCTGCGAAATACCCAGGGCCTCGGAAACCTCGCGTAGAGTGCGGCTCCTGGAGCCGTCGAGGCCGTGGCGCATGTTCAGGATGCGGGCCTCGCGCTCAGGGAGCGAGCTCACGGCCTCGCGTAGCGTCCCCTCCCACTGTCCGATCTCGACCCGGGTGTAGTCGTTGCCCGCAAGCTCGTCGGGCAGGAGGTCTCCCATCTCGGCCCCCTCTTCGGCGGCAATCCCGATCCTCGCGTTCACGCTCCCGATGGGCTGGCTGACCTCCCGCAGGCGGCGAACCTCCTCAGGCTTTGTCCCGAGTCGGAGGGCGAGCTCTTCTTCGGTGGCGTCGCGCCCGAGCTCGGTACTCAGCTCGCTCTCGGCTCGTCGGAGGCGAAAGACCGCGTCCACGACGTGGGCCGGCAGGCGCACCGTGCGGGCGTGGTCGGCCACGGCGCGGGTGACGGCCTGGCGAATCCACCACGTAGCATAGGTCGAGAACCGGTTCCCGAGCGACGGATCGAACCGCTCGACGGCCTTTATGAGGCCTGCGTTGCCCTCCTGAATGAGATCCTCGAACAGCACCCCCCTCCCGCGGTACTTTTTGGCGATAGAGATAACCAGCCTCAAATTCGACTCGATGAGCCGTGCCCGAGCCTCCTCATCGCCCTCTCGGGAGCGCCTGCTGAGCTCACGCTCCTCGGCAGCGTTGAGCAACCGTCCGCCCCGGATCTTCCCCAGGTACTGTGTGAGAGTGTCCTGCTCCATCCCGTCCCCTTTCTCTGCAACGTCCTACGCCGCCGGGTGCGACCCGCCCCTCACGCGCGACCCACCGTGCACTACAAACCGTTGCAAAACCAACTCGTCCAGGCTGCTCTTTACGTGCCAGTCTCGCCCGCACGAGCACCTGAGCTCCGGGAGCCGCCGTTCGTTTGCCTTGACCACGGCCTCTTTAAACGAGCGGAGGCAGCACGCCGGCAGCCCCAGCACGTACGTCTCGGCCTCGGGCTCGTCCACCGGGGCGAGCGTCGTGTCCGGCCTCAAGCTCTCCTTGCGCCCCACTACGCGGCCCCCTTCCGCTCCCCATCGCTTGCACGTTCGGTAAAGGCGCACTCTTCGGGCTCTACAGGCAGGTGCGCCTGCCAAATCGCCCCACACTCCGGGCACTCGAAGGACCCGTTGAAGCTCCTGGCGGAGCGCCGGCAGCACCCGGGGAGGTCCACCTCGTAGAGCGCCTCTTCGCCTAGAGCCGCTACCCAGAGGCGTCCCACCCTAGGCCGCCTTCCCGGAGAGGCGTCCGATCCACTCGCTCGCCTCGCCCCGGCTGAGCTCGGAGATAGGCTTGCCCACCATCTCCTCGAACTTATCCAACCCGTACTCGACGGTGTCCGCGATCAGGGCCTCCAGGTAGTTGAGCTGCTTGCGCGTCGCCGGCAGTTCGCCCTTATTCTCGCCGGACTGCGTCGCTGGCATGTGCGGAGCCAGGGCCTCCTCCTGCGAAGGCAGTACCTCCTCGTCACCCAACTCCTCGAGCGCTGTAACACCGACGTTAATCGCATCCCTAAGCGCCCTGGCCTTGGCCCGCGTCTCTGCCATCCTAATGATGTGCGGAACGATCGCGCTCGAGACGTTGCCAGGGCTTGCGTCTCCAATGCCGCTGAACTTGCCCTCCTCCGTTCTCACCACCGCCCTGGCTATGGCGACCTCGCCGTTCCCGGCGCCGGGCACCTGCAAGAGCTCCGTCTCTATGCTCCTCAAGCCCCGCGCGTGAGCCTCCTCCAAAAGACCCGCGTACAACACGAACCTGCGGCCCCCACGCTCGATCATGTACTCTTCACGCATCTCGCTATACCTCCTCCGGCGCTTCTACACCGTTGCTTCTATCTTCACTGAAATGAGTGAGACTAAGGATAAAAAAGAACTTCATCAAACGATCCTCTCGTAAGAATACTGGCGGCCGCCGGGCGCGGCGGTGTTCTTCCGGCGGTGGATAAGGCCGAGCTTGAAGAGGCGGGTGGCGCGGTTGTTCATGGCGGTGTGGTTGAGGCCGAGCTTGGCGGCGAGGTCGGCGTTCGTTATGGAGCCCGCGACGTGGATGGCGTGCAGCGTCTCCACCAGATGATCGGGCACCTCACCCACGATCCCAGGGGCGCCGCCGGGTTCATCCACCCGCACCATGGCCAGGCCCCTCTGCCTCAAAGAGGCTTCGACGTTCTCCAACAGCTCCCGATCCTCCTCGACCAGTACTACGCGCCGATCCCCATACTCCCCCGCCGCGACCCGCGAGGCTAGTATCCCCAAGGCCTCATCCGCGAACGAGTAGTCCATAAGCTCCACGCCTCGCGTGTCCACATACAAAACACCCCCCGCCGGCAAATCCTCCAAGGCCTCCACGAGCGCCTCCCGCACCCGCCGTCCTGTTCCCCTAGTTACCATCAGCTTGCCGCCGGCTCCCCCGACGTCGCCCGAGGCCACGTCGTAGACCACGCGTGCCAAGGGTCCGGCCTCTTCAGCCACCGACCCTATCCTCACTGTCTTCAGTGAAATCATTTGACAGAATTATACAGGCCGCATCGAGCGGAATCAACGATGTTCGCGATTCTTTTTTTAATTCTCTTTTTCTAGTCATCAAGCGTCGGCCTTGCGGGGCAGGGAGACACGCACGAAGGTACCGGGGAAGTCGGAGACATTGCGGGAGCTAGTACGATCGCCATAGTAGGTTACGCGGCCGGAGGCGGAGCGTAAAGAGAGGGAGCCTCCGGCGCGGGCGGAGATCTGGCCCACCACCGCGAGGCCGCCGCCGCGTCCTACCTCACCGGTCCCGGAGACGCCCATTTTGAGGGCATGGCGCAGGGCGTCGTTGTCCGTCTCGGTGAACTTCGCGTAGTCGGGGTTGCGCGAGAGGGTCTCACGGACACCGACCCCACCGTCGGCGATGGCGACGAGCACCTCCTCGCCCCGACGCTCGCCCCTGCTCCTGGGCCCGCTTACGATGTGCTGGTAGGCTTGGACGGCGGCGTAGGCCCCAAAAGGGGAGTGGCCGTGCTCGACGGCGTTTGAGCAGATCTCGGATAGGGTGGCGCAGATGGCGGCCCGCTCGCGCAGGCGGTACTCCTTATTCTCCAGGATCTCCGAGATGCGATTGATGATGCCGGGTATTTCCTCTTCGGAGTGAAAGTTGACCAACTCCTGCAGCGTCCCCGGGTTGCCCCGACGCCGCTCTTCCAGAGACTCCACATCTACGTTCGTTTCGATCCGGTGCCCGAAGATACGAAAGAAGTTCATGCGCTCCAGGTACGCTGGCACGTTGTGGCCCGCAAGCCGGACGCCGACTATGCTGGCACGTGGCGTCAAAAACTCCAACAGCGCCGCCAGCCCGCACAGCCCCGCTGGTTCGACGAACTCCACCGGACGCAGGTCCAAGACTACCATCTCCCCGTCGACGCTAGCTGCAGCCTCGAAGGTCGGGTCGAGGCTACCCATGGTTAGTACCCCGCTCATCGCACCCCTGCTCCGGATGTTCAGCTTAAGCTGTGTCCTCATCAACACTATTGTAGCTGGTGAGGCCCGAAAAACGCGTAGAGCCTCGAGGCTGGAAGCCTTATATGGTCGGGTACACGCGAGCTTGTACAGCGTGGCCAGCCACTGTGCTCGGGGCTGCGGTGCCGAACGGGCGAGGCTGCCCCGTTTATACGGCGAACCCTCGCCCCTTTTACCCAGCATACTGCGTACGAACTCGCGATACCACCTTCCCCGATACCCAGTGAACACAGGCCTCGTTAGCGACGCCGGGTTGCCCCGAGTGGCCTCCGTACGACCCGCGCTCCCCGAAGTTGGCCGCCACGAAGCTCGAGGTTTCGTCGGCCTCTTTGAATGTTGTTGGCACCAGGCGCTTCGCCCGCAGGTCGAGGGCGAGGTTCTTAGGTTCCTACCGGGGGTTGCTTAGGCTCGATGCTAGCATAAGGAAGCATCTGCGAGATATCGACCATGGGGCTAGTCTCTAGCCTTCTCGTCGACGCTCGTAGAAGATCTCGGTGTAGCGTTTGTTATCGAAGCGACTGATAATGGAGCCGTCGCCGACCTCATTGAAGCCATGCTTCTCGAAGACGCGCTGCATGCGCTGGTTGTGGGCGAGGGTGGAGCCGCGCACGACCTTGAGGTTCAACGTCTCGAAGCAGTAGGAGACCAAGAGCTCCACTGCCTCACTGGCGTAACCGCGACCACGCAGGTCTTTGGGACCGATCTTTATGCCGAGCTCGCACCCCTCGCGCTTGAAGTCGTAGAGGGTAACGAGGCCGATGGCCTCGCCGACTTCGTACTCGGCTCCGCCCTCACGGGCTTCGATAATAAAGGTTTTAACGGACGGGTCCTCCCATCGGGCCAGGTAGTCGCGGCGGGCGGCAGAGAGTGAGATCTTGATCGGCGGTCGCCCGTTCCAGGCGGCGAGTTCGGGGTCCCGGTCCCACTCGTAGACCTTCTCTACGTCCTCCTCGCGGGGGGGTCGCAGCGTCACGGACTCGCCGTTTATTGCCTCGATCTCTTCGGCGTAGATGCTCTCTCCTCTCCTGGAGTGCTGCGACCGGCTACCCTCACTACAAGTATAAAGCCTCTCTAGGTTAGAATACGCTTTGGGGGGACAACTGTAGACCACGAGAAGGCGGGCGAACCGCGCAGGGGCGGGAGCGGTGGTGAGCAGTACGGTAGGGGAGTTCTTCGGGGGCTCCACGCGGAAGATTCGGGACGAGGTGTGGGGGGATGTCCCGCTAGACAAGGCGGCCCGAACATTGTTGGAGACCGCCGTAATGTCGCGCCTCAAGGGGATGAACGCTATGGGCTTCACCTCCTTCGCCTTCCCCGCCGCCAAGCACAGCCGCTTCGACCACTCGATCGGCGTTTACTACCTCACGCGCCTGACCTTAAAGCGCATCTTGGACTCCGGCGCCTACCTCGAAGATCGAGACGTCCGAGCCTCTCTGGCCGCGGCCCTCCTCCACGATGCCGGACGCTACCCGTACGCTTCGGCCGTCGAGGACATAAGGCTGCCCGGGATGCTCTCACGCGACGAGCTCACCCGGCGCCAGATCGAGGAGACTGAAGTTGCCGACGTCCTGCTCACCGGGTGGGACCTCAAGCCACACAACGTCTTTCGCCTCGTGGCCAGAGGCGAGCCCGAAGATGATGCCGGCGGTCCGGAGAAAGACCCGCTCGAAGTAGGCGTCCCCCTACGCAACCTGACACCAACCGAGCACCTGGTACGCGATCTGCTCTCGGGCTCCCTGGCTGTCGTCATGCTCGACAATCTCATTCGGGACGCTCACGGCGCCAAAGTCCCCTACGGCATCCTAGACGCCGAAGCCCTAGTCAACTCCTTGCGCATCATAGGCCAGGACAACAGGGCGGTTTTGGCCGTGGACGAGACAGGCATCGGTCACCTGCAATCGCTGGTCTTCGCCCGCTACCTGATGCACTATAACGTCTACGGTCACCACGCTTTACGCGCCCCCGCCGCAATGTTCCTCCGCGCCGTTCAGGACGCCATCCAGGACGAGAGGTTCACCTCCGAAGATCTAGCCTACCAGGACGATGCGGGCTCCTTGGCCCTCGTCGCTAAGTCCGTCGACCCCAATAGCTCCTCCGCCGTTCTCGTGAGACGTCTCCTCGATCGCCGACCCTACAGTCGCGCTCTTGAGTTCGACGAGCGCTACTCGAGCTACGCCTCCCTCATACGTCTCCGCGACGACACCTCCTGGCGCCGCCGGGTCGAGGAAGCCTGGGCCCGGTACCTAACCCGCTACCGCAAGGGCACCGCCGGCCCCTTCGACATCCTCATAGACCTACCCCCCCAGCGCGAGCGTTTCGAGGTCGGCCTCCGACTTATCCGGCGATCCCCCTTACCTGGAGAGCGTAACCCGGTAACCTGGCAAGGCATCTCCGGCCTCACGGAGGAAGATATGACCCGCTACCATGCTCCCCTGCACCGCGTACGCATCCTCACGGCGAACGACGAGCTTGCGACCTCCGTCAGGCGCCACGTAGA
>JALZFP010000339.1 GCA_030861485.1 Actinomycetota bacterium
TCCTCAACGGCGTCAACCTCGGGACCCTTGGCCGGCGGCGACCAGGGGTCTACGGAACCTTAACCTTAAACGATATAGAGAAGCTTCTAGGAGACGAGTTCCCGGATGTGGCCTTCGGGTTTAGGCAGACGGATCACGAGGGGGAGATGGTCGGCTTTATCCGGGAGGCGGCAGAATCTGCAGGAGTGATAATAAACCCCGGCGCCTGGACCCACTATGCATACGCTCTACATGATGCCCTGGAATGCGTAGATGTACCCAAGGTTGAGGTTCACCTATCGAATGTTCACGGCCGGGAGAAGTGGCGGCGCCGCTCGGTCGTCTCACCCGTGGTAGACGCCGTCGTAGCTGGGATGGGCGTGTTCGGCTACGTCGCCGCCGCCGCTTACCTCTTGTCAAGAGGTGACGATCTGTGACAGAACCTGTAGTTGGGCGTGTGGCGGAGAGCGGGGCCGGTGCGGAGCCATATTGTTGCGGGCCTACGGGCGTGCCAATGGCGGCGTTATCTTCTGCCACTGCCGCGACCTCCGCAAGTCGAGCGGTGCACCCGTCTCACCCTTCGCCGGGTACGGTTCGGAGCAGGTAGAGACGGAGCAAGGAACGCCGAAGGTCTACGAGTCGTTCCATGGCGTCCGCCGATCCTTCTGTGACGATTGCGGGACGCCGCTCTTGTACGAGGACGAGAGGCTGCCAGGCGAGGCCTACGTTATGGTCGGCGCCTTCGACGGCCCGGAGCCATTCGAGCCGGAGGTGCACCAACTGATCCCCCGGAAGCCAGAGTGACTCAATTTTGCGGACGATATGCCGCGGTACCGGAAGAGCAGCAAATCCCCTTAACCCCTCCGGTCGTGGTAGCGAAGTGCTCGTCGGAGGCCCGTTGGGTCCCGGAGGATTTGTGCGATAATATCGCTTCATTCTGAAGCGAGTTTAGTCTTTTTCGAGGAGTAACTGCTGGTATGATCTCTACTAACCAGTTCAGGAACGGCGCGGCCATCCGGGTGGATGGCAAGCGCTTTACCGTTCTCTACTTTCAACACGTAAAGCCGGGAAAGGGCGGGGCCTTTGTCAGGACACGTCTTAGGAACATCGATACGGGAGCGGTTTTAGAGAAGACCTTTCGGGCGGGTGAGAAGGTCGAGGGCATAAAGACCGAGTCGCGCCCGATGACGTTCTTGTACGCTGACGGGGATCTCCATTACTTCATGGACGCGGAAACCTACGAGCAGGTTGCTATCTCGTCTGGGGTCCTGGGCGAGTCGGTGGGCTACATCGTCCCGAACGGTGAGGTGAGTGTCCTCTTCGCCGACGGGGAGGTGGTGAGCGTCGAGCCCCCCGTACACGTGGAGCTCGAGGTGGTGGAGACTGATCCGGGCCTCAAAGGCGACACAGCGACCGGCGGTTCCAAGCCCGCGACTTTAGAGACCGGGCTCGTGGTGCAGGTGCCGCTCTTCGTAAACGTCGGTGAGAGGGTGCGGGTGGATACGCGCACCAAAGAGTACCTGACGAGGGTTTGAGAGCACCTTGAGCAGCAGGCGCACGGCTCGCAAGAACGCCTTTCTCGCGCTCTACCAGAGCGACGTCACCGGACGACCGACGGGCGAGATCCTGGGCCGCTGGCGCTCTTATAGGGGCGAGCTGGACCCTTACGCGGAGAGGCTCGTGCGCGGAGTTGAGAGCGAACGCAGTGCTCTGGACGAGAGGCTCGGTGAGGCGTCGGTCGGCTGGCCGGTGCACCGGATGAGCGCTATCGACCGTACCATCCTTCGCCTCGCGCTCTACGAGATGCTTCACATTGAGGATGTGCCGGCTGAGGTTGCCGTGGGCGAGGCGTTCGAGCTGGCCAGGGGCTTCTCGGGCGATGAGGCCCCTCAGTTCGTCGGTGGCGTTTTGCGGGGGGCAAAAGAAGCCTGGCTCTCTGAGGGTACCGAGCGGGAACCAGAACGTCGCGATTGGCGGGTGGAGCATGGATAAGAGGTTTGGGGGAGCGCGTGATACCTCGCATAACACGCCGCGCGGCCGCTGGGAGGAGCACCGGGCGCGGTTTGAGGCGTATCTGGAGGGGTTAGTGTTCTCGGAGGAGCCGCGACTCGCGGGACTTGTCGAGGCGATGCGCTACTCGATGCTCGGCGGGGGCAAGAGGGTCAGGCCGACTCTTTGCATGGAGGTCGCGGACGTCTTTGGGGCGGAGCCGGGGCTGGTGCTGCCTAGTGCTGCGGCAATAGAGCTTATTCACACGTACTCCCTCGTGCACGACGACCTGCCGGCGATGGACGACGACGAATACCGGCGGGGGAGGCCGACGACGCATAGAAAGTACGGCGAGGCGATGGCGATCCTCACGGGCGACGCCTTCTTCGGGGAGGCGTTGACGCTCATAACCGTGCACCAGGAGGGGAGCTGTGAGCAGGTCCTCGAGGTCGTGCGCGAGCTGGCCCGCTCGACGGGGGTGAACGGTATGGTCGGGGGCCAGGTAATCGACATGGACCAGACTGGCGTTGGGGAGGAGGCGGACCCGGAGACGCTGCATATGATCCACGCCTACAAGACCGGCGCCCTCATAAAGTCCAGTGCTAGGATAGGCGCTACCCTGGCGGGCACTACCGAAGACGAGCAGGCGTCTATCACGGAGTACGCGACGGAGCTAGGACTTTGCTTCCAGATCGTGGACGATCTCCTGAACGCCACCTCCACGCGGGAGGCCCTGGGAAAGAGCGCCGGAAGCGACGCCGAGCAAGGTAAGGCTACGTTCGTCGGAGTTTACGGCTTGAGCGGCGCCGAAGAGGAGGCTAACAAAGCTGCGGAGAAGGCTCTCTCGGCACTCTCGACGGTAGACGGCGATACCTCAGGTCTCCAGGAGCTGGTGCTTTTCGTACGCCACCGGGGCCATTAGCGGCCCGGCAGGAGCGGTGAGAGGGACGAAAGTGGTTCCCAAACCTTTCAGGAGCGCTGCGCGAAAGAACTGGTTACGACTGGACGCCTTACTGGTCAAGAGGGGACTCGCGGAGAGCCGGACACGGGCGCAGGCTCTAGTGTTGAGCGCCACCGTGCGGGTCGGAGGTAAAGTCGTCACCAAGGCGGGATCTCACGTTGCTCCGGATGCAGAGATCTCCGTAGGCCCCCCCAGAGAGAGAACGTTCGTCTCCCGGGCCAGCGAGAAGCTCAACCACGCTTTGGACGCTTTTTTGGTGGAGGTGCAAGGCCGCGAATGCCTCGATGCGGGGGCCTCCACGGGCGGATTCACGGACGTTTTGCTCAGGCGGGGGGCACAACGGGTGATAGCAGTTGACGTCGGCTATGGCCAGTTCGACTGGGGTCTGCGGAACAACCTGCGCGTTGCGGTGATGGAACGTACCAACGTCCGGCACCTCTCCGGCGGGGACCTGCCGTTTGCCCCGGATCTGCTCGTTGCCGATCTATCTTTTATCTCGCTTGTAGTCGCTCTTTCGAACCTACTTTCGACGACGCCTTCAATAAAGGAGGCAGTTCTGCTTGTCAAGCCGCAGTTCGAGGCCGGACCTGAGTGGGTCGGACGCGGGGGGCTCGTGCGGGATGCCGCGGTGCACGCGGTGGTGGTTCGGGAGGTCGCGGGGGCTTTCGAAACTCTGGGCTTTGGGGCGGTGGACGTGGCGCGTTCGCCGGTGGTCGGCCGTAAGTCTGGAAACGTCGAATATCTTTTGCGGCTCATGAGAGGCGTAGAGGCGGCGCTCGACGAAGAGAAGATTCTGGCGGCGGTAGGAGGCGAGGGTTGAGGGAGGCTCC
>JALZFP010000344.1 GCA_030861485.1 Actinomycetota bacterium
TCTCCGATCCCGGCGGCATACTCGCCCGACCCCTGGAAGTAGTGCCTTCGGAACGGCTGTCCAGGTATCTCGAAACCCTCTTGGCTGAGGAGGGGATAATGGAGATCCTCGTTGGGGTGCCGAAGACGCTCGGCGGCGAGGCCGGCTTTCAGGCGAAACGAGTTTTGAATAAACTAAACACTCTAAAAGATAAGTTTCCCGCGGTGCGCTTTGTGGAGTGGGATGAGCGCTTCACCACCCGTATGGCTCGCTCTTCGCCGGGTCCGTCCCACACCGGCACTCGCAAGGGGGTGCGGACGGGTCGGCGCAAGGGTAAGGGGGCAGACGAGCGGGTCGACCACCTGGCGGCGGCCGTCATGTTGCAGGAGTATCTGAATCGGAGGGGGACCTTTGAAGCGACGCAACTGGGCTCGTCGTAGGCGCGAGAGGCGGGAGCTAGACGAACGCCTCGCGGCCGTGCGGCCCTCCGGCTCATTATCCGCGAGTCAGCGCCGTAACAGGCCGAAGAAGCCGCGCCGCGGGCGTAAATCTGGAGCCAGGTTTCCCTTGCTCGCGGTAACGCTGTTACTCCTGTTACTCGTAGGAGTGGCGTTGGGAGCTTACCTTATCTCGGGCGCGGGGCTGCGAGGGGGGGACCAACCTGTGACGATCTTAGTCGAGCAGGGTGACACCCTCTCCAGCGTCGCTGGCAAGCTCGAGGAGGCCGGCGTGATAAGCAGTTCCCTGCTCTTCGAGCTCAAAGCCCGTATCGATGGCTGGGACAAGGAGATAAAGCCCGGCGAATACCGCTTCAATCCCGGCGAAGAGGGAGAAGACATTCTAAGAACCCTATCTAGCGGTGATTCGCTCTCTGCCTTCACCATCACGATCCCCGAGGGCCTGACGCTGGAGCAGACGGCACGAGTGGTCGAAGCGGAGGGTGGCGTTTCGGCCGAGGAATTCGAAGCGGCGGCCAGGAAGACCGATTACGGGTATGCCTTCCTTGATGATCCAGACGTCGAGACCACCGAAGGCTTTCTCTTCCCCAAAAAGTACGAGTTCGAGGGGGAGACGAGCCCCGAGCAGATCGTGGACCGCTTCCTCGAACAATACCTCATAGAGACGAGAGAGCTCGACTTTCAAGGCGCACAGGGGCGACTGAACCTCACAGAGTACGAGCTCGTTACGGTAGCCTCCCTCGTCGAAAAAGAGTCCGCCAACCTTGAGGAACGCTCGATTATAGCCAGCGTGATCTACAACCGCATCCGCTTGGGCATGCCGCTGCAGGTGGATGCCACCGTGCAGTATGTCCTGGGTAAGCCAAAGGAGGACCTCTCGCTCGACGATCTCGAGGTTGAGTCGCCCTACAACACCTATAAAAAGCGGGGCCTGCCTCCTGGTCCCATAGCTAGCCCGAGCCGGGAGTCCATCCGCGCTGCCCTCGAGCCTGCGGCGACCGATTATCTCTACTACGTCCTCGAGTCCGACAGTAAGGAACACTTCTTCACAGACGACTACGACGAGTTTCTAGAAGCTAAAGCAGAGGCTGAAGACGAGGCTGGAGAAGACGAGGATGAGCGCTAAACGACTGTTGGAGATAAAGATTCCTCACCATATCTTGATTACAGACTCGATGATTACCGGCATATTTGACAGTAGTGTAAAGGCATAAGATGGTGAGCGGAAGGACGAAATTGCTCGGCCTCATCGGCCACCCCATCGGCCACTCCCTGAGCCCGCGGATGCATAATGCGGCTTTCGCCCCAGACGTTATGGAAGCTGATGCGGCGGAATATGTGTACGTGGCTATGGAAGTGCAGCCGGATCGTCTGTCCGCGGCCGTGAGAGGGCTGGTGGCCCTGGGATTCGTCGGCTTTAACGTCACCATGCCCCATAAGGAGGCGATACTGCCGCTCATGGACAAGGTGGACACGCCAGCGCGCCTCGCAGGCGCCGTAAACACGGTGTCGGTCGCCGACGAGGGGAGGCTTCGCGGGCTCAACACTGACGGTAGCGGATTCGTCGAGGCCTGCAAGGAGGTGGCGGTCTCCCTAGAGGGGCGGCGAGTACTCGTCTTGGGCGCTGGGGGGACCGCTGCCGCCATCGCCGTCGCGGCTTTAGGAGCGGGCGCTACACAACTCTATATCGCCAACCGGACTGCCGGAAGGGCCGAGCAACTGCGGTTGAAGCTTTCGGAGGCCGTGCCCGAAACCGAAGTTCTGACTTGTCCGCTCGATAGGGCCGGAGATGCAGCGGCGGAGGTGGACATTATAATAAACGCCACCTATCTCGGGATGAAACAGGAGGACCCTTTGCCGTTGCCCGTCGAGACACTGGCCGAAGAGAAGGTCGTGTGCGACGCTGTCTACCTCGCTGGCGGGGAGACCACGTTGATCCGGCATGCGAAAGAGGCCGGGGCGCGCACCGTGTCCGGGGACCGGATGCTGCTCTACCAGGGGGTGCAGGCGCAGAGGGTCTGGACCGGTCGGGAACCTAACATAGAAGCGATGAGCGATGCGCTCCGGTTTGTTTAGAGGGCACACTCGTGAAGGAGAATCCGGGAGACGTCCGCTCGGTAACTGCTAACGCCTGCCAAGCGTGTCACGACAATGCGGCGACTTCTTCACGTACGTGGCCGAGCGCTCTTTGCACGACACAGAGTTTATGATTCCCGAAACCTGATTGAGAGAGATTATGTACTTGGGTGGGGGTACTCGTCCCGGGGCGCAGAACACAAGCTTTATGGCACCTAGGGCGTGAGGAGGCCGGGAATCACTGCGAGCGCTGTGCTGTAGAATTGCGACCTCTGGGACGGTCTGTGGCGGCCCATAAGGGAGGTAGCTATTGGGATTCTTCAGGGAGTTGGACGACAGAGTAGCGGGTGCGCCCTCGATCCTGGCGGCGGACTTCGCGAATCTCGCCGAGGAGGTACGCCGGGCGGAAGCTGGGGGGGCGGAGCTCGTGCACTTCGACGTCATGGACAACCACTTCGTCCCAAACCTGACTGTGGGGCCGGCAGTCGCCGCCTCCCTTGCCCAGGCGACCGAGCTGCCGGTGGACGCACATCTGCAGGTGATGCGTCCGGACTCTCTAATACCAGCTTTCGTCGAGGCTGGCGTGGCGAGCATCTCGGTACAGCCGGAGGTCACGACGCACCTGCACCGTACCCTGGCGACGATCCAGGCTGCCGGATGCGAGGCTGGCTGTGCCTTGAACCCAGCTACCTCGCTGGAGGTCCTCGAATGGGTTTTGCCGCACCTGGACTACGTGCTCGTTATGAGCGTGAACCCGGGTTTCGGGGGGCAGGCGTTCATCCCGGAGATGGTCGACAAGGTGCGACGTCTGAGGGAGGTGACCGACCTGCCGATACAGGTCGACGGTGGCATCAACGTAGAGACGGCTCCCCTCATGGTAGAGGCCGGAGCGCAGGTCCTGGTTGCGGGCTCGGCTGTTTATAGAGGCGATCCCGCAAGCGAGATGCGAGAGATCATAGAAGCCGGCCGGCGGGCCGCCGGAGAGGCTGAAAACAGCCCGTAATAGCTTCCTTGTCCATGCAGTCGCGGTGTGGTAGCTTCTCTTGCAGTAACTTTCGGGGGCGGGTGAAATTCCCGCACCGGCGGTGAACCCGCGGAGCCTATGCTCCCTGGGCAGCCCGCGAACCCTCGGATAGACCCGGGGGTGGAGCCGGTGAAGGTGGCTTGAGCGTATGCTCTGGCGGAAGCCGTAGTCCGGCGCCGACGGTGAGAGTCCGGATGGGAGAAAGGAAGACGTGGCTCGGGACGTTTTCATGCAACGCGCCCGCGAACTCGCGGAGCACGGACGCTACACTACCGCGCCCAACCCTCTCGTTGGGGCGATTGTGGTGCGCGACGGTCTGGTAGTCGGCGAGGGCTGGCACGCCCGCGCTGGTGGCGATCACGCGGAGATCGCGGCCTTGAGGAGGAGTGGCTCCGACGCAAGAGGCGCCGACCTGTACGTGACGCTCGAGCCCTGCAATCACCGTGGCAAGACACCCCCCTGCACGGACGCTATCTTGAGGGCTGGCATAAGGCGCGTAGTAGCTGGCCACCTCGACCCGAACCCTAGGATGCGCGGCCACAGCGTTGAGCTCCTGCGCGAGGCCGGCTTAGAGGTGGAAGTACTCGACGACGACCTCTTCGAGAAACAGAATGAGCAGTTCGCGCACTTCATGCGCATGGGGCGTCCCTTCGTGCACGTCAAGCTTGCTACTACCCTGGACGGCAGGATCGCTGCGTCAAACGGCGAGAGCAAGTGGATAACAGGTGAGGCTGCGCGTCGCAGGGCGCATGAGCTACGGGCTGAAGCGGGGGCTGTACTGGTTGGCGCCGGTACCGCTCGCGTAGACGATCCGCTCCTCACCCCCCGCAATCTACCCGAGGAGCCACCGACCGTACTCCGCGTCGTCCTCGACCCGCGTCTCGATCTACCTGCCGACGGCCAGCTCGCCCGTACGGCACGCACCTGTCCGGTAGTGGTCTTCTCCGGGGAAGAGGCCGGCCCCATACGCACCGACGAGTTGCGGGAGCTGGGCGTGGAGGTAGTGCCGGCCCCGTTAGAGGGTGGGGAGCTCGACCTCTTCTTCTGCCTGGAGGAGCTGGGAAGGAGAGGGGTGCGGGGCCTCCTCGTCGAGGGGGGTGGCGAAACCGCCGGTCGATTCGTGGGTCGTAGGCTTGCGGACAAGCTTACCCTCTTCTACGCCCCGAAGCTGCTAGGGACCGAAGGGGTGTCGCTGATGGGATCAATGAAGGTCGCCGGGATGGATGAAGCAACGAAGTTCCAGGTCGATTCCATTGGGAAGGTCGGAGAGGACGTTGAGATCGTGTTGTACCCCTCCACAAAGGAGGAAAGTGTTTACCGGGCTGGTTGAGGTTACGGGCCGCGTGGTCTCCGTGGAGCAAGGTTCCGCCAGACACGCCCGCATGGCACGCCTCTCCATTAATGCCGCTGGCATAGCCCGTGGTACACAGATCGGCGACTCGGTCTCGGTCAACGGCGTGTGCCTGACGGTGAATGAGACGAACGGGGACGTGCTCGTCTTCTACGCGATGCCGGAGACCCTCCGGCGCACGGCTCTGGGCGCTTTGGAGGAGGCAGCTGTCGTCAACCTAGAACGGGCGATGACGCCTGGAGGGCGTTTTGGGGGACACATAGTGCAGGGGCACGTAGACGGGGTTGGTGAGTTGGTAAACGTCACGCCTGAAAGCGGAGGTCACTCCGGGGGCGCGGAGATCTGGGAGTTCTCGGCACCGCCGAGCGTTCTCAGATATGCAGTCGAGAAAGGGAGCGTGTGTGTGGATGGTATCAGCCTCACTCTCGTCTCTGTGGGAGAGCGTTCGTTTACCGTCTCGATACTGCCCCAGACTAGGGAGGCTACGACTTTGAAGAGCCTCACGATAGGTGACCAGGTGAACCTGGAGGCCGATGTGATCGGCAAGTACGTGGAGCGGCTGCTGTTGCCGTGGTTGGACAAGAGTTTACAGACGCCAGAGAGGAGCGTGGAGGATGCCGTTTAGTCCTATCGAGGAGATCATAGAAGAGATTAAAGCCGGCAAGATGGTCATTGTTTGCGACGACGAGGACCGGGAGAACGAGGGTGACCTGACGATGGCCGCCGAGCTTGTAACGCCCGACGACATAAACTTCATGGCGACGCACGGGCGCGGTCTCATCTGCCTGCCGATGGCCGGGGAGATAATAGACCGCCTGGAGATACCGGAGATGACCAGGCACAACACTTCGCGTATGGGTACGGCCTTCACCGCGAGTATAGAGGCGAGGGACGGGATCACGACTGGAATTTCGGCGGCGGACAGGGCGCACACCTGCCGGGTTGCTGTGGATGAAGCGACGGGTCCGGAGGACCTTGAGATGCCGGGCCACGTTTTCCCGCTTCGGGCGCGACCTGGCGGTGTGTTGCAGCGGGCTGGCCAGACGGAGGCTGCGGTGGACCTTGCGCGCCTCGCGGGCTTCAAGCCGGCGGGCGTGATATGCGAGGTTATGAACGAAGACGGTACGATGGCCCGCGTCCCTGACCTGGAGAAGTTCTCCAAAGAGCACGGCGTGAAGATGGTGACGGTCGCCCAGATCATCGAATATCGCCTCCGCTACGAGCGGCACGTAAATTTCGCTGTCGAGACCCGCCTGCCCACTAGGTTCGGCGAGTTTAAGCTTAGGGCCTACGAGAACGACGTGGACGACATGACACACCTGGCACTCGTTATGGGGGAGCCCGATGGCAAGGACAAGGTCCTCGTGCGTGTCCACTCCGCCTGTCTTACGGGCGACGCCCTGCACTCCCTGCGCTGCGATTGCGGTGGTCAACTTGAGAAGGCGATGATACGTATCGCCGAAGAGGGCGAAGGGGTTCTACTCTACATGCAGCAAGAGGGACGCGGTATCGGGCTCCTTAACAAGATGAAGGCCTACCACCTTCAAGATGAGGGGCTCGACACCGTCGAAGCAAACCAGCGGTTGGGTTTCGCTCCGGATCTGCGCGACTACGGCATTGGTGCTCTGATCCTCAAAGACTTAGGCCTCTCCCGTATCCGTTTTATGACCAACAACCTCACAAAGGTCGTAGGTCTTCAAGGTTTCGGGTTGGAGATCATTGAACGGATACCATTAGAGGTGGAGCCGAACGGCGAGAACAAGCGGTACCTCCAGACCAAAAAAGAGAAGCTCAACCACGTTTTCGAGACGTTCTAGGGGGACGAAGTGGAGAGGGAGAAAGGGCCAAACTACATCGAGGGAGACCTGACGGCCACCGGCCGCTCTTTCGGAATTGTGGCCTCGCGCTTTAACCATTTCATCGTAAAGGAGCTCTTGGGCGGTGCCCTGGACGCCATAAAGCGCCATGGGGGGGATCTCGGAGCGGTGGACGTGGTCTGGGTGCCCGGTTCCTACGAAGTTCCGCTCGCCGTCAAGAGGCTCGCTCTCTCAGGGCGTTATGATGCTGTGATTGCTCTGGGGGCTGTGATCCGCGGCGCCACGGCCCACTTCGACTACGTGGCGGGTGGGGTCGCGAGCGGCACCTCTGCGGTGGCTCTAGAGACGAACCTGCCAGTGGTCTTCGGGGTCATCACCACGGAGACCATCGAGCAGGCGATCGAAAGGGCTGGTACCAAGGCGGGCAACAAGGGTTTCGAGGCCGCCACGACTGCTATCGAGATGGCGTCCCTAATAGAAAGGCTGGAGGGAAGGGCAAAGCCCGCCGAAGGAGCGGCACCGCGGAGCCCCGAGATGGGGAGGGTCTAGCATAAATAATCCGGGCCGGCCTTGTATCACATGAGCGATTGCCTACGGCCATCCTACACTGCTTACGCTTCGGGCCTTCTGCCGAAGCATGTCGAGCGGATCCCGAGATGGCACAAGAAGGGACTGCGCTCGGCGCACGTGAAGGCCGGACGGTGACGGTAAGAACTTTGACTACCTAGGGGTTACACTCTATGTGCTGCGCCAGGTACAGCCGATCTACGGTATGTCTCACCTGCTCAACGAGGCAGTCGTGGCCACGGCACGTCTGGGCGACCGGGTGTTCGACGTGGGCACCAGCTGCGGGATCCATGGCATTCTCACCACGCGCACCTGAGCAGACGCGCTTGAGCTCGACGTTAACCCTAAGGTCGTGCGTGCCACCCGGGACAACGCTCGTCGCAACGGAGTGGGCGACCGGCTTGAACCTCAAGCGATGATTCGCGTCTGCTCAGTTTCCGGCGATCCATGGAGGCGACTATGCTGGCGGGATGAACAGATACCCTATTCGGTGTGGGCACGACGAGGAATTTTTAGGCTACGAGCCTTAGAGTGGTTCCGCGGCGGGGCGAGCACGGGGCGGGGCCTTCATGACCTTGAACGCCTTCAGGCAAGAGGTGCAGACGTAGGCGCGCTTCGTCGAGGCACCTTCCTGGACACGGATTTTCTGCAGGTTTGGGTCCCGGCGCCGGCGGGTTGCGCGCAGAGAGTGACTGCGCGCGTTGCCGAAGTCTGGACGCTTTCCGCAGGAATAACAGACTTTAGCCACGATAAATCTCCTGTGCTACGATACCGACCAATGCGTGGTGAAGGCCCGGAGGAGACGGTGAAGCGTACGCCAAAGTCCGGGCTTCGGGCGGAGATTGTACCAGATCCTTGTGGAACATGATTACGAACGTAGACGCGGTTGGGCTCGTCGTGGGACGATGCCTCGCTCGATACCCTAGGAACAGATATGGAGGGAACGGTCGAAAAACGTGAAGGTGACGAGGCGAGCGCGAACCTGAAGACGGTCGTTGCGGCCGCGCACGCCGCTCTCGCAACCCACGCATCGAAGATAGACGCCCTAAACGTCTATCCGGTCCCGGACGGTGACACTGGGACGAATATGCTTTTGACGTTACGCTCGGTGCTCGAAGAGGTTTCGGCTTCACCCCATCTTAAGGGCGAAGAGGGGGCCAGAGTGGTCATGCGAGCCGCGCTCATGGGCGCGCGGGGCAACTCCGGGGTGATACTCTCCCAGATCGCGCGCGGTGCCTGTGAGGTACTGGGCAAAGCCGCTACTCTAGACGCCGAAGCCCTCGTGGCTGCGCTTGCCCAGGCGAAGGAGCGGGCGTACGCGTCCGTCGGGGAGCCTGTAGAGGGCACGATGCTCTCGGTTATAAAGGATGCCGCCGACGCGGCCCGCCTCAGCGTGGAGCGCGGAGCGGAGGATTATCTCGAGGTCCTAAGGGTAGCGGCTCAGGAGGCGCACGCCTCGGTGAAGCGAACCCCAGATCTGCTCGGGGTGCTCAAAGACGCGGGGGTCGTGGACGCTGGGGGGTTGGGGGTGGCCGTGATCCTGGACGGTATCCTGGCGGTTCTTGGTGGAGAGGCGCCTGTGGTGAACCTCGCAGAGTCGGAGCCGGCGAGCGGTGGGGAGCGCCTGCGGGAGACCGTTGCCCATTCGGCAGAGGAGGCGTGGGGTTACTGTACAGAGTTCTTCGTCGATGGCTTCTCCGGCGACGAGAGGGAGTTCGAGGCGCACATCCACGAGATAGGCGAGAGCGTGCTCGTGATCCCCGACGACGACCTCATCAAGGTTCACCTCCATACCCGGGACCCTGGAGGCGCCCTCTCCTACGCGGGCGGATTTGGCCGGCTCTCCGGGGTCAAGGTGGAGGACATGGAGGCCCAGACTCGCAGGCGGGCCAGGGCTAGGGCCGAAAGCCGTGGTGCGCCGGTTGCCACGACGAACTTAGGCGTTGTGGCGGCGAGTCGGGGGGCGGGTAACCGGGAGCTCTTTGAGTCGATGGGTGCCGTGGTCGTCAAGGGGGGGCAGGGTACGAACCCCAGCGTAGAAGAGCTCGCCCGGGCCGTCGATGAGACTGGGGCGGAGGCCGTGATAGTCCTGCCCAACAACAAAAACATCGTGCCGACCGCCGAGCGGGTGCAGGAGCTAGTAGAGGCCGACGTTCACGTCGTGGCCACAACGAGCATCGCCGGTGGGCTCGCCGTGATGCTAGGCTTCGACCCCGAAGGCAGGGCGGAGGAAGTGTCACAGGAGATGCGCGAGATCTCCGAAAATCTAATTTGTGCGGAGGTCACGCACGCGGTACGTGAAGCGCGTATCGAGGGTAGGGACGTGCCAGAGGGAGCCTACATAGGGATGCTGAACGGGAAACTCCTGGCGGTGGAAGGGAGCGCCGAAGAGGCGGCGCTTAAGCTCGTCGAGAAGATGCTCGAGGAGGGAGCGGACATGGTGACGCTGCTCCGGGGCTACGGGCTGGATGAGCAAGTGGCGCGCAAAATCCTGCAGAGGATAAAACTACTCGACGGTAAGGTAGAGGTGGAGATCAAAGAAGGCGGACAGCCACTGTACCCGCTGCAGATGGTGGCCGAGTGACCACGGCGATCGTTACGGACTCGACGACGAGCCTGCCCAAAGGGGTACGCGAACGCCCCAATGTCCGGGTGGTTCCTCTTAGCTTCTCCTTCGGTCCCGAGCAGACGTTCACGGACAAGATAGATCTCACGGAGGCCGATTTCTACGAAAAGCTCGAAAAATCCTCTGTCTTCCCGACGACTTCTCAGCCGCCAATCGGGGCGTTCGTAGAGGCTTACGAGGCCCTCCCCGCATACGACGACGTCTTAGTATTGACACTCTCAAGGAAGCTGAGCGGGACCTACGACTCGGCGGTATCGGCGGCCGGGATGGTCGACCGGTCTGTAGAAGTTGTAGACACGAAGAGCGTGGAGATAGGTTCGGGCCTCATCTTGTTGGAGGCGTTGCACGTGGTCGACGGAGGCGGCACCTTCGAGGAGGTCAAGAGGGCGGTCGAGGCTGCGATACGGCACTGCCGAGTCTTGTTCGCCGTCGGCACCCTGGAGTACTTGGAGAAGAGTGGTCGGATCGGGCGTGCCCAGCGCCTACTCGGGACCGCGCTAGATATCCGGCCGGTCCTGAGCGTCGAGGACGGAGAGGTCGTGCCCCACAAACGGGCCCGGGGCCGCAGGCGGCAGATGGCTACCATCCTCAAGGAGGCGAAGCCTGCCGCGGAGGCTGGGCGTCCCCTAGCCTACGGGCACGTCAATGCACCGGAGCCGCTCGCCGAGCTTCGTCAGGCATTGGGGAAGGGTAGCTTTGCCGCGGAGATCGGGGGAGTCGTCGGTTCGCACGTCGGACCGGGAGCTTATGGCGTGGCCTTCCTCTAGAGCCAAGGCGCGAGATGCCTCCGCCGGGAGCACCTCCGGGTTGTGGTCACTCCAGGACTTTCCCCGGAGGACGACCCTACCGGAACTGCGCGCCGTGCCGGTCACTGAACTCCCTGGCGTCGGACCTAGGATAGCGGCAGCGCTCAAGGATCTGGCTATCGTCTCGATTGCGGATCTCGTCTCGCACTACCCCTCCCGGCATGAGGACCTCTCCAACGTGAAAAAAATCTCCAACCTGCGTGTGGGCGAGAGGGCGACGGTCGTGGGTCGCGTAGTCGGCACTAAAAGGCTGGGCCGTCCGGTCCGGGGGATGGCACCGGGGCTCTCGGTACAGCTGTACGACGGTACCGGGTATATACCGGCGACAGTCTGGGGTCGGGGTTGGCTCCTGAACCAGCTCGTTCCGGATACTTGGGTGGTCGTCGCGGGCGAGGTGCAGCGCAAATACGGCCTGCAACTCACCACCAAGAGCATTGAGGTCATAGACGACCCGGCGACAGTGGGAGATAGTGCTCACGCAGGCCGGTTCGTGCCGGTATATCCGGTGAGCAAGGGCATAAACGCCCGGAGGATGCGGACCCTGGTACACCGTGCTCTCGAAGCGTGCGGACGCATCCTCGATCCCTTACCGGCGGTGATTCTCGCACACCACGGGCTGCCGAATCTGCACGACGCAATGCATGAGATCCACTTCCCCTCCGACAGGGAGCGCCTCAAAGTAGCCACGAGGCGGCTCGTCTTCCACGAGCTCTTCCTGATACAGACCGGGCTCGCCGCCCGCAAAGCACGCCTCGAAAAGACTGAGGCCGGACGGAGCCACCGGGGGGACGGTCGACTCCTCACTCCGTTTCTGGCAAGCCTACCCTTCGGGCTCACCGGGGCGCAGGAGAGAGTGATCGAGGAGGTCCTCGAAGGAATGCGCTCCGAGAAACCGATGCGTCGCCTCCTGCAGGGCGACGTCGGGAGCGGCAAGAGCGTCGTTGCGGTAGCGGCCCTCCTCTCGGCGGTTGAGTCTGGGGGGCAGAGTGCGATTATGGCCCCGACCGAAGTCCTCGCCGAGCAACACTTCATATTCATCTCAGCAGCCTTGGATGACCTTCCCATCAACATCGTACTGCTTACCGGCTCGCAGAGCGCGGCGGAGCGTAGGGCCGCTCTTGAGGAGGTGAAGAGCGGCGAGGCACACGTTGTGGTCGGGACGCATGCGCTGATCCAACAAGGCGTCGAGTTCAAGAACCTCTCACTCGTGGTCGTGGACGAACAGCACCGTTTCGGGGTGAGACAGAGGGCGGTCTTCAAGGAGAAGGGCGCTACGCCGGACACGCTGGTGATGACGGCGACCCCTATCCCACGGACGCTCTCCCTGACGCTCTACGGTGATCTAGAGGTTTCCGTCCTCGACGAGCTGCCGCCCGGACGCAAACCCGTAACGACACGCATGGTCGAGCTGTCCGAGCGGGAAGAAGCCTACGAAGCGGTGCGTGCCGAGCTTGAAGAAGGGCGGCAGGCGTACGTGATCTGCCCGCTCGTAGAGGAGTCGGAGGCTTTGGAGGACGTCCGAGCTGCAGAGGAGCTGTTCGACGAGCTGGCGGAGGAGATCTTCCCGGATCGGCGTGTCGGTCTTCTTCACGGCCGGATGAAGGCCGCCAAAAAACGCGAGGTTATGGCCGCGTTCCGGGCTAAGGAGATAGAGGTCCTGGTCGCGACAGTAGTCGTTGAGGTCGGGGTAGACGTGCCGAACGCGAGCGCGATCGTTATAGAGGATGCAGAAAGGTTCGGGCTCTCCCAACTGCACCAGCTGCGCGGCAGGGTCTGTCGCGGTCTCCATTCGCCTAAGTGCTTTCTCGTCGGGGACCCGAAGACGGAGGACTCGCTCAAGCGACTCGAAGCTCTGTGTGAGCACCAAGACGGTTTCAAGCTCTCTGAGGTTGACCTCGCTATCCGGGGCGAAGGGACGCTCTTCGGGAGTCGCCAGAGCGGGGTACCGGACCTCAAAGTAGCGAAACTTCTCCGGGATATCGAGGTACTGGTGGAGGCCCGGCGAGCGGCCTTCCAGCTCGTTGCCGCGGACCCCACGCTTAAAGAGCCAGAGCACCGTCCCTTACGGCGCGAAGTCCGGGAGCTCCTTGGAGCCGATATCGAGTGGCTTTTCAAGGAGTGAGCGGAGACTAGTGAGTAGAGAGATGCATTACACCCTGCTATCTGCTTCTTGCTACCGGCATCTCCGACGGGAGATGCACCAATGAGGATCATCGCTGGCTCGGCTCGCGGAATCAGGCTCGCCCCGGTCCCGCAAGGCGTCCGACCGACCTCCGACCGGGTGAGGGAGGCGATTTTTAACTCTTTGGGCCAGTTCTTCAACGGTGGCAAGGCACTCGACCTCTACGCCGGAACCGGCGCTTTGGGCATCGAGGCTCTCAGCCGCGGTTGCGTTAGGGCGACGTTCGTTGAAAAAAATGGCAAGGCGGCACGCGTGATCCGGCAGAACCTCTGGCGCGCGGGGTTCGAGGATAAGGGAATGATACTCCGGGGTGACGTTGCTGACGTGCTTGAACGGCTGCTCTCCAGGAGACGAGAATTCAATTTGATATTCATGGACCCACCATATAGAATCCCGCCGAGGGAGATCAGGGACGTTCTGGAACGTCTGGCGGTCCTGCTCGCGCCCGGCGGACGTGTTGTGGTTGAGAGCGGCCGTACTCCTGCGCAGACTACGGAGACCTTGAAAGGGGCAAGCCGCCGCTTCGGTGGCACCGTCGTGACCTTCCTTGAACCGTCAGAACACACGATGAGGATAGCGATCTGCCCGGGCAGCTTCGATCCCATAACCGTCGGCCATTTAGACGTGATCCGTCGGGCGGCAGGAATATTCGATCATGTGATCGTGGCTGTCGGTGCGAACCTGAGAAAGACGCCCCGGCTTACGGCCAAGGAGCGAGCGCAACTCATTGAGAAGGTTACGGAGCCCTTCGAGAACGTCTCGGTAGAGGTGATGGAGAGTCTCTTAACGGAGTTCGCCCGGGAACGGGGGGCCCGGGTAGTCGTAAAGGGCCTAAGGGCCGTCTCGGATTTCGAGTCGGAGTTCGAGCAGGCGCAGCTCAACCGGACGCTGTACCCCGAGTTCGAGACGGTGTTCATCATGGCGGCGGCGGAGCACAGCTTCCTCTCCTCGAGCGCGGTACGCGAGATCGCCGGCTACGGCGGAGACGTGAGCGGACTGGTCCCGGAGAGAGTACTCGACGTCGTCCGGCAGGTATACAGCACCTCGGGCGCGAACGGACAGGCACTAACAGGCGACAAAGGGTAGAATGTAGAAATGGACGTACTGGTTTTGATAGACAGGTTGGAGGAGTTGGTCGAGGAGGCGAGGAGCTTCCCCGGCTTCGGCAATACGGCGATGATCGACCGCGATGCTGCCTTCGATGTCATTGACCAGATGCGCCAGACCATCCCAGAGGAGCTCAAGCAGGCGCGTTGGATCGTGAAAGAGCGCCAGGCGATGCTCGACGAGGCGCGTAGCGAGAGCGACCGTATCATTCGTCAGGCCCAGGAAGAGGCTGAGAAGATCACCTCTGAAGAAGAGGTCCTCAAGAGGGCCGAGAAGCGGAGCGCGGAGATCCTGGAGGACTCCAGGCGCCGCGAGCGAGAGATACGCCTAGGCGCAGAGGATTACGCCGACGAGGTGCTAGCGAACCTCGAAGAGAACCTGGCCCGGCTCCTGGAGGCTGTCCAGCGCGGCCGCTCGAAGTTGCAGGGCGTCCCCGAAGAGTAAAATAAGGGCATGGACAGAACGATCAAGTTAAAGCGCCCAGGGATGGGCATAGGGGACACGCGCGAGCTTCAGGGATCTTTCGAATTACCGTCCTTCGACCTCTACGGTCGGCGGCATGAGATCTCGGACGCTAGAGCGCGCGTGCGCGTCACGAAGCTCGCCGAAGGACTGCACCTCGACTTCGAGGTGATCTGCCGCGTCGTAACCACCTGCGACCGTACTCTTGAGCCTACGGAGCTCGCAATCTCTTTTGGAGAGTCGGAATTTCTCTTGGGACCGAACGACCCAGAGTTGTACGTCGAGGACTGGGAGTTGAAGGTGGCACACTACGCCCGAGAGGCGCTCCCGAGCGAGATTCCCATGCAGGTTTTCTGCCCCGGCACGAAGCCGGTGAGCCCTGAGGCGGACGAGGACGAGATCGACCCGCGCTGGCGGGGCCTGACCGACCTCTTCGTCTCGGACTCTCAGACCAGACGAAGTTAACGATTG
>JALZFP010000348.1 GCA_030861485.1 Actinomycetota bacterium
AGGACTTCGAGCGGGCGAGGCCGCTCTTCGAGGTCATGGGCCAGACAATAACCCACGTCGGCCCTTCGGGGGCGGGGCAGACGGCCAAGGCGGCCAACCAGATTGTGGTGGCTTTAACCATAGAGGCGGTCTCGGAGGCCCTGGTCTTGGGCTCCAAGGCCGGGGCAGCGCCGGAGAAGATACTGGAGGCGCTCTCCGGGGGGCTAGCGGGCAGCAAGGTCATGGAGGCCAAGCGGGAGAAGTTCCTTTCACATGCTTTCGATCCCGGCTTTAGGGTAGAATTGCACCACAAGGATCTGGGGATAGCCTTGGCGGCGGGCAGGGAGTACGGGGTGCCGCTACCGGTCACGGCGATCGTGGATCAGATGTTAGAGTCATTGAAGGTGAAAGGGAAGGGCGACAGGGACCACTCGTCTATCCTGACCCTTATAGAAGAAGGGGCACAGCACAGGGTAGGCGAAGGGGGTTAGGGTCTCCCAAGGAGGAGTTTATGGAGCGCGAGCAACTCGTAAGAGCGATGGAGGAGATCCTCGGTACGGAGGGGGTTATCTCCGACCGCGAGCAGCTTAGAACCTATGAGTGCGATGGACTCATGGACTACCGGGTCATCCCGGACCTGGTCGTTTTGCCCGAGAGCGCCGAGCAGGTCCAACAGGTCGTTAGGCTCTGTTACGAGGAGGGAATACCTTTCGTGGCGCGGGGCTCGGGGACCGGGCTCTCTGGTGGGGCCTTGCCGGTCGAGTCGGGGGTGCTAATCGTGCTCGCCAGGATGCGTAGGATTCTGGAGGTAGATATCGCGAACCAGCGGGTCGTCGTCGAGCCGGGCGTAATAAACCTCCACGTTACCCAGGAGGTAGCCAACGAGGGCTACCTGTACGTCCCCGACCCCTCCAGCCAGCTTGTCTCCTCCATAGGTGGCAACCTGGCGGAGAACTCCGGGGGGGTTCATTGTCTGAAGTACGGTTTTACCACCAACCACGTTACCGGCGCCGAGGTCGTCCTCGCGGACGGCTCGATGGTGCACATCGGCGGCCAGAAGGCGCCGGATGCCCCGGGTTACGACTTGCTCGGGACACTCGTCGGCTCTGAGGGCACGCTGGGGATAGCGACCAAGATCTGGCTACGCGTCGTGCGCGAACCAGAGTCGGTGCGCACGCTGCTCGCGGCGTTTGAGGATACGGAGCAGGCTGGGGACGCCGTTTCGGGGATCATCGGTGCCGGGATCGTGCCGGCCGGTATCGAGATGATGGACAAGCTGTGTATCGAGGCCGTTGAGACGGCGGTGCACCCGAACTTCCCCGACGCTGAGGCCATACTCATCGTGGAGCTCGACGGCCCGGAGGCAGAGGTCGCCAACGAGTTCGAAAAGGTCAAGGAGGTCTGCGAAGGGAGCAACGCGTCGGAGATAAGGGTGGCCGAGAGCGATGAGGAACGGGCGCTTTTTTGGAAGGGTAGGAAGGCGGCTTTCGCGGCGATGGGCCGCATTAGCAACGACTACTACGTCCAGGACTCGGTAGTTCCGCGCACGGAGCTCGGCGCGGTCCTGAAACGGATCAGCGAGCTTGGCGAAGAGTACGGGATGCGCGTCGCGAACGTCTTCCACGCCGGGGACGGCAACCTACACCCGCTCGTCCTCTACGACAACGACAAAGAGGGCGAGGCCGACAAAGCCCACGACCTGGCCGGCGAGATAGTCCTTGCGTGCCTGGAGGCTGGGGGCTCCCTCACGGGAGAGCACGGCGTCGGCCACGACAAAAAGAAGTACATGCCCAAGATGTTCAGCGAGGACGACCTGAACACCATGCAGCTCCTCCGGTGCGCCTTCGACCCGCACTATCTGTGCAACCCTGGCAAGATCTTTCCAACCCCGCGCTTGTGTGGTGAGAGGCCCGGTCCATACCACGCCCACGCGACCGAGAAGGCCGGCGTGGCGGAGAGGCTCTAACAGTGGATACTACGGGCACAAAGGTCTCCTTGGAAGACCTGAAAGAGATAGTCGGCGAGGAGCACGCACGTGAAGCCACCTCCGAGGACACCATAGACGGTGTTTCTCCCTCTTTTGTGGCCGAGCCGGGCTCGGTTGAGGAGGTGAGCGAGTTGATTAGGCTTGCGAGCCGTGAAGGTCTCTCGGTGGCGCCACGCGGCGGCGGGACGAAGATGCACCTCGGTAACCCGCCCCGGGAGTTGGACCTCGTCCTGAGCACCGCCCGGATAAACGAGGTTATAGAGCACGTCCCCGGCGACCAGGTGGTCAGGGTCCAGGGTGGGACAAAGCTAGAAGACCTGCAGAGCCAGCTCGTCGGGGAGGAGCAGATGCTCGGCATCGACCCGCCGGAGGAGGGGGCGACGGTGGGCGGGATTGTCGCGTCCAACGCCTCCGGGCCCAGGAGACTTCGCTACGGGACCATGAGGGACCTGATAATAGGCATTGAGGTAGTGCTTTCGGACGGGACGGTGGCGAAGGCTGGCGGTAAGGTCGTCAAGAACGTGGCTGGCTACGACCTCTCCAAGCTCTTTACAGGTTCTCTGGGCACGCTCGGCCTCATAGCGACGTGCAACTTCCGGCTGCACCCGAGGCCCGAGGCAGCCCGCACCGTCGCCGTCGAGCTCTCGGACACGGTCTCGGCGGGAGAGGCGGCGCAGGCCATCGTGCACGCCCAGCTCGTCCCGAGCGCCCTTGAGCTGCACTGGGGCGACGAGACCAGGCTGATCACTGTTCTTATCGAGGGTATAACCCCCGCCGTCGAGGCGCAGGCGGAGACGGCCGATTTCCTCCTCAGGTCCTTTGGG
>JALZFP010000027.1 GCA_030861485.1 Actinomycetota bacterium
ATGTACCTGGACTCGTCCCCGTAGGTCGCCTCGACGCCAACACTACCGGTCTCCTCCTCCTCACCAACGACGGCCCTTTTGCCCACCACGTTGCCCACCCCTCCTCCGAGATAGAAAAGGAGTACGAAGTGACCCTCGCCCCGCTTCCTGCAAAGGAACTGAAGATGCGAATCGCTGCCCTCGAGTGGGGACCCGAACTCGAAGACGGCAAGATGCTTCACCCAAAGCTCATCTGTCTCCGCCGCGCGAGAGAGAAGATCACCCTGAGCCTCACCATCCATGAAGGACGCAACCGCATAATACGTAGAGCTTGCGCCGCCGTTGGTCTGACCCTCCTGGCCCTGAAGCGCGTGCGAGTCGGTCCCGTGAAGCTCGGGGATCTCCCCGAGGGCCAGTACCGCGCTCTAACCCACGAGGAGCTAAGAGCTTTAGGATGAAGCCCTTGGTTGGCGTCCCAGGGGTAGATTTTACGGTGGAGGATGTGCGAGGTACGTTCCCGGACGAGCTAGTGATAGAGCCGTTTGAGGGCCCAGTGGATGCCACCATTCGCGTCCCGGGCTCCAAGAGCATAACGAATCGGGCCCTCATTATTGGCGCCTTGGCCGACGGGACCTCCACTATCGAGAATCCCCTATTCTCCGACGACCCCTACTGGCTCATGGCCGCCCTTACCGGGCTCGGTCTTCCCACGAAAGCCGACCGCGGGACCGGTACCGTAATCGTCAAGGGACAAAGGGGCATAATACCTAAGAGTGGGGTAGAGGTGTTCGTGGGAAACGCGGGGACGGCGGCGAGGTTTTTACCACCCGTGTTGGCGCTGGGGGAGGGGCCGTACCTGGTGGATGGGGTGGCTCGTATGCGGGAACGGCCGGTGGGGGACCTTGTGGAGGCCATGAAAGGTTTAGGGGCTAGGGTTGGGTACGCGGGAGAGGAGGGGCGGTTCCCGATCGAGGTCGAAGGCGGGGGGATAAGGGGCGGGGTCGTTGGGGTGAGGGGGACCAGGAGCAGCCAGTTTTTGAGCGGTCTGCTCATGGCCGCGCCTTACGCCGAGGAGCCGGTGGTGTTGGAGGTCGAAGGGGGGCTTGTCAGCAGGCCTTACATCGGCATCACGCTCGGGGTGATGAAGGACTTCGGGGTCGAGGTAGTGGACGAGGGGCGCGACAGGTTTGTGGTGCCGCTGGGCGTCTACAAAGCTGGGAGGTATGTGGTAGAGCCCGACGCTTCGGGGGCCTCGTACTTCTTCGCGGCGGCGGCCCTGACTGGGGGGAGGGTAAGGGTGCCGGGACTCGGGGCCTCTTCTTCTCAGGGGGATCTCGGCTTCGTCGAGGTGCTCGCAGAGATGGGGTGCGAGGCGGAGATCGGGGCGAACTACATAGAGGTGCGGGGACCCGAGCGACTGCGGGGGGTCGAGGTGGATATGAACGAGATCTCGGACACGATGATCACACTCGGGGCGATAGCGCCTTTCGCATCCTCACCAACCACGATAAAGAACGTGGCCCATACCCGTACACAGGAGACCGACCGCATAGCCGCCGTCGCTCAGGAACTCACCCGGCTCGGGATCCGGGTAGAAGAATATCCTGACGGCATGAAGATAACGCCCGGACCAGTAAGCTCGGGCACGGTACGCACCTACGACGACCACCGGATGGCAATGGCCTTCTCCCTTCTCGGGCTTGTCGTGCCTGGAATCCGGATACAGAATCCTTCCTGCGTGACCAAGACGCTCCCCGACTACTTCCAGCGGCTCGAGGCTCTACGTCCGTGACGGCAAACCGGCCCACCGGACAGCCCTGATATGGCGAGTCATCCGATATACTTCAGTCCCGCATGGGCGGACTTCTGGTAGCCATAGACGGACCCGCCGGTAGCGGCAAGAGCTCGGTTGCCCGGGCCGTCGCCGGGCGTCTGGGGCTCGTCAACTTGGACACGGGCGCGACTTACCGGGCTGTGGCGCTCGTAGCGCTCCAGGAAGGTGTGGACCTCGCTGATGGCGCCGCACTCGCCGCGCTCGGCCGCGGCATAGACCTCGCCGCAGACGGCGTCTCCTACGCCGGGCAACCGATCCTCGAGGATACGTTGCGCTCGCCAGAGGTCTCCGCCGCCGCCTCGAAGGTTAGCGCGCATCCGGAGCTTAGGGAGGTCCTCGTCGAGAGGCAACGGACGGCGGCGCGCAGAGCACAGGGATCCGGTGGAGCGGTAGTCGAGGGGCGGGACATCGGGACGGTCGTCCTGCCCGAGGCCGGGCTCAAAGTCTTCCTCTCTGCCTCCCCCGAAGAGCGAGCCCGGCGCCGAGCCCTGCAGACCGGGCGTGAAGACGAGCTAGACCGCATCAGCGAGGCCATGCGGGCCCGCGACCGGCGCGACTCCGAGCGCGAAGCCTCTCCCTTAAAGTCCGCCCCCGACGCCGTGGTGATCGACACTACGGGTCTCTCCCTGAAGGAGGTCGTCTCGCGGGTGGTCGAGCTCGCCGAAGAGCGCCGCCGCGAGCACTGGAGCGCGCCGGAGGGTGTCTCCTAGGTGGAGGCCGAGCGGCTCAGGCGGGATGTATCGCGCGGCATGTCGGGCCGGTACAAGCTCTTCAGGCGCTTTATGCTCGCGCTCGGCTGGCTACTCTTCGGTTTCACGGTTCACGGGGCTGAGAAAGTCCCCAAGGAGGGGCCCCTGATCGTAGCCGCCAACCACCGCCGCTACGCTGATCCGGTCTTCGTACCGATGGCCGTACCGCGCAGGATACAGTGGATGGCCAAAAAGGAGCTTTTTGTCTTCCCGTTCGTGAGGTTTTTCTTTTTTATTGGGGCCTTCCCTGTGGACCGGCAGAAGGGCGGACGTACGGCACTGAGGACAGCCCTCGATCTCCTGGCCGCCGGTTGGGCTTTGGGTATCTTCCCCGAGGGCACCCGTCGCAAAGGCTACGACCCCGAAGAAGCCCCAAAGAGCGGGGTAGCCATGCTCGCCACTCGTGGCAACGCCCCGGTGCTCCCCGTTTTCGTTGGTAAGGTGCCAAACCTCTTTGAGCGTCTGCGCGGCGGGAGACTCCACGTCTACATCGGCGATCCGATAGCTTTGTATAATACAAAAAAGGGACGGTCGGGCCGCAGGGAGGCCGCGGACGAGGTGCTGCGTGAGATCTACGCTCTTGGCGAGCATTTTCGGGAGGTAGCACGGTGAACGGCGACGGAGCGGTAGGGCGTTTGCCGGTGGTTGCGATAGTGGGGGCGCCGAACGTCGGCAAGAGCACTTTCGTGAACAGGGTGCTCGGGCGCCGGCAGGCGGTTGTCGCCGACGAGCCGGGTACCACGCGCGACCGCTCATATAACCGGGCCGAGTGGGCGGGTCAGGAGTTTCTGCTGGTCGACACCGGTGGGATGGAACCGCGCGCCCGCACTGGTTTCCAGGCGCTCGTCACCCTGCAAGCTCGTGTCGCGGTTGAGGAGGCGGACGTCATACTCCACCTCGCCGACGCCAGGCTCGGGGTGACCGAGGCCGACGCCGCCATCGCCCGTGAGCTTCGCCGCGGAACCGAGGAGGGGAACAAAAAGGTCGTGCTTGCCGTGAACAAGCTCGACAACCCTGCCGACGATTCAGGGCGTTATCCGTTTTACTCTTTAGGAGAGGGAGAGCCTTACGCTATGAGCGCGGCGCACGGGTTGGGGACCGGGGACCTTCTGGATGTGATCGTCTCGCTTCTGCCAAAGGGTGAGCCTGCCGAGGAGGCAACCTTGCCGACTGTCGCCGTCATAGGGAGGCCGAACGTCGGCAAGAGTACGCTCCTCAACCGCCTGTTGGGTATGGAGCGGGCCGTCGTCTCCGAGGTAGCGGGCACCACTACTGATGCGGTGGCGCACAAGATCGAGGTAGAAGATTCGCACGAAGGGGCTTCGTCCGGGCGTTTCCTACTTCTGGATACGGCTGGGGTAAACAAGAGCACTCGCAGGGCGGAGGGCGTGCCTTTCTATTCGACCCTCAAGACCGAAGGGGTTATCCGGCGCTCG
>JALZFP010000031.1 GCA_030861485.1 Actinomycetota bacterium
AGTTGGCCCTCTCCAGCTTGGAGCCGGCTTCCTCACCGGCGAGCACGTAGTCGGTATTCTTGCTGACCGAGGAGGTGAACGTCCCTCCGGCCTCCTCCAGCCGCTCGACGAAATAGCTGCGTGGCCGGCTCAAGGTTCCGGTGATGACGACCCTCCTGCCTGCAAGCGGGCCTTCTTGGGAGGCTCCTGTTGTTCGCTCGAGGTCCAGGCCCGCTCTCATCAGGCGCACCACCAGGCTTCGATTGTCCTCTAGGGCGAAGTAAGCAACAACAGCCCGCGCTACAACCTCTCCTATGCCCTCGATCTTGGTGAGCTGCTCGACGCTTACGCCACGGAGCAGATCCTCACCGCCGAACCTCCCGGCGATGAGCCCCGCCGTGACGCTGCCCACGTGCCGGATTCCTAAAGCGAACAAAACGCGTGAAAAGGGCTGCTCCTTACTCCTCTCTATTGCGCGTACGAGGTTCTCGGCGCTCTTCTCTCCGAACCCCTCCAGAGGCTCTAGCTGCTCGGCTCTCAGCCCGTAGATATCCGCCGCATCCCGTATAAGGCTGAGGTCGAAGAGCTTGGTAGCAAGCTTCTCGCCCAGACCCTCTATATCCATCGCCGCCTTAGAGGCCCAGTGGATGATGTGCTCCAGGGCCTGGGCGGGGCAGCGGGCGTTCACGCAGCGCGTTACGGCCTCGCCCTCGGGGCGGCTGACGGGCTCACCACATACCGGGCAGTACTCCGGCATCTCGAAGGGGTACTCATTACCAGCCCGTTCTTGGGGGATGGCGCGGACGACCTGCGGTATCACGTCCCCCGCACGCTCGACTATGACCTCGTCGCCGATGAGGATGCCCTTCTCCTTTATGTAGTCCTCGTTGTGGAGCGTCGCACGTGAAATGGTGACCCCGCCGACATTAACCGGCTCCAGGAGCGCTTGCGGCGTCAGAGCTCCGGTGCGGCCAACGTTCACGATGATGTCTGTGAGGCGGGTGCGGGCCGCGAGCGGCTCGAACTTGTACGCAATTGCCCAGCGGGGCGCTTTGGCCACCGATCCGAGGGCGAGCTGTTGCTCGCGAGAGTTCACCTTTACGACGACCCCGTCGATCTGGTACCCGAGCGAAGCCCTCTCGCGCGTCCAGTACGCGCACTCCTCGGCGACCGACTCTATGTCTTCGTGCACCTTGTGCGGGTTGACGCGCAGCCCGTAGCTTCTGAGCGCGTCGAGTGTGGCCGAGTGGCTCTCGTACCGCTCGCCGCCCTCGCCGACGCCGTAGCAGAAGATCGCCAGGGGCCTCTCGGCGGTGATACGAGGGTCCAGCTGCCGGATGGAGCCCGCCGCCAGGTTGCGCGGGTTGGCGAACGGCCTCTTCCCCTCTGCCTCCTGGCGCCCGTTGAACTCCTCGAACCTGTCCAGCGGGATGTAGACCTCGCCCCGTGCCTCCAGCACCTCGGGGTAGTCGCCCGAGAGCCTCTCTGGGATGGACCTAACGGTCCTCAAGTTGGCTGTGACGTCCTCCCCGATGGTGCCGTTACCCCGCGTGGCGCCTCGCACGAAACGACCCCTCTCGTAGCGCAGGGAGACCGCGAGCCCGTCTATCTTCAGCTCGGTGACGTAGCGGGGCTCCTCATCGTCTCCGAGTAGCCGGCGAACGCGGGCGTCCCACTCGTAGAGGTCTTCGAGTTTGCGGGCGTTAGAGAGCGAGAGCATCGGCACGGCGTGCATGACCTGCTCGAACTCTTCCAAGGGCTCGCCGCCTATCCTCTGTGTCGGAGAGTCGGTGGTTACGAGCTCCGGGTGCTCGTTCTCTAAGATTTCTAGCTCTTTGTAGAGGGCATCGTACTCAGCGTCGGAGATCTCTGGGGCGTCTTCCACGTAGTAGCGGCGGTTGTGGTACCGGACTAGTTCCCTAAGCTCCTCGATTCTGCCCCGGATGTCCAGGTTCTCGACCACGGGGCGATTATACGCGTGGCTGAACGCCCTCTAAAGAGGATCTTGAGCTAGAGTAAACGCTACCGGCATATACTGGAGTTTTCCGGAAGGGCTCCTCGTCGCTTCGTCTAACACCACTGCTAACGACGCCCGGGCAGTAGAGTAAAAGGGTGCGCGAGGTGTCCCGGAGTGCCCTCTGGTATCGCAACAACCTAGAGAGTGGGCGACACCGTCGAGAAGTTCCTCGAATGCGCCCGGCCGCCCGAGATAACCGGCGAAGACTTTGTGTTTTCCAGTTCCCTGTCCGGACGCGCTGCTTTTGCCGCGGGTAAGCCCGACTCAGTGGGCCACAGGGCTTTGTGTGTCGCCCCGGGATTCGAGCTCGTCGAAGAGCTTCTCTATCTCCTCGCCGAGGATCTCCTCGTGCTCGAGCAGGGCGTTGCGCACGCCCTCCACAATCGCGCTCTTCTCGCGCAAGAGCGTCTCGATCTCCTCCCGGGCCTCGATGAGGATCTTGTTCGCCTCTTCGCGTACCTCGGCGTCTCTGAGAAGGGTTCCTATCGATGAGCCACCGGCGAGCTCGTTCGGGATCGTGCCGAAGGAGTAGAGCTCCTTGCCCATCCCGAAGAGTCCGACCATCGTCGCCGCCGCCCACGTCGCCTGCCGGAGGTCGCCGGAGACGCCGGTCGTGGTCTCGCCGAACCAGATCTTCTCAGCGGCGCCCGCGGCTAGAGCGGTTTTTATCCGGGCCATCACGTCCGAGCGGGTGCGCACGTAGCGTTCCTCCTTCTCCTGATAGCTCACGAGCCCCAGGGCATTCTCCCGCTTGATGATCGTGATCACCTGCATCTGCAACTCCTCACGCTCCAGGTACCACGAGGCGACCGCGTGCCCGGCTTCGTGGGTGGCGATCTTGACCTTCTCCTCCTCGTTGTACTCGACGGGCTGTTTGAGCCCGATCTCATCGGTTAGCTTGGCCGACCAGACGTCGGGCCAGCTCAAGGAGTCCCGGCCGTCCTGAAGGGCGAAGATCAAAGCCTCGTTGATGACGTTCTTGATCCTGGCCGGCGAGTATCCCACGGTCGCCTTGGAGAGCTTCTCGAGGTCCACGTCCTCGTGGCGGACCTTCTTTAAGTAGTAATCCGCTATGTCTATGCGGCCTTCTTTGTCCGGCAGCCCCACGTGTAGGCGCCGGTCGAAACGCCCCGGCCTGAGTAGCGCTGGATCCAGGGAGTCGGCCCGGTTTGTCGCCCCGATCACCAGGATATTGTACGTGGGTACCTTTCTCTTGAAGCGCTTGCGGATAAAGAGTGGGATCAGGCGTCTGAGCAGACGTCGGAGCCCTTTAGGCTGCTCGAGCCCGTCCATCTGCACCAGAAGCTCGTTGACGAGCATCCCGCCCATCCCCATGTTCATCCCCCCGGCGAAGACCCGGTCCACGAAGCCTAGGATGCTGCTCCGCTGCCGGGGCTCCTCCGGTGGCCCTTGGAGGAGACGATCTTCAATACCGTGCCGGAACGGTTCGTGGAAGGGGTAGGGCTCTATGGACTGAAGGACCCCGCCGCGGGAGCCGATGGCGTCGAGCTCGTCCATGAAGATTACGGCCCCACCGAAACGTTCGGAGAACTTGCGGGCCTTGGAGAAGAGTCGAGCCACCCGTAGGTTGGCCACCCCCATGAACATGTTGTTGAAGCTCGACGCCGAGGCGTAGATGAACGGCACATTTACCTCGCCCGCTATGGCCTTTGAGAGTAGCGTCTTTCCGGTCCCTGGCGGGCCTTCGAGCAGGATGCCCTGGGGCGGGTAGCCGCCCATCTTGCGGAACTTCTTGAATCCCTGGAAGAGTCTGACGACCTCGCTAGTGGCCTCGACTGCCGCCTTCTGCCCGCGCACATCGTTGAAGCTTACGTCGTACTCGCCCGGGTAGATGATGTAGGTCCGGCCGCGTGAGAGGAACCAGAAGAGCGCGACGAACTGCACGATCAAGAACGCCATCGCGAAGAACAGCGTGAAACCGAGGCCGAAGAGCTGTACCAGCAGCCCCGGCAAGAAGCGGTTCGCCTCCGTGAGGGAGAACTCCGGCGCGCGCACCGGCCCGGTGGGACCGGTCCCGATCACCTCGCCCCAGGGGAAGAACCACCAGATCCCTAGCAGGTAGAGCCCGTAGATGGCGGCGAGGAAGGCGAGCCGTTTGGACCAGCGCTTGAGCCGTCCTATTCCTAGGGCGTGCCGCTCGCGGAAGCTCTCGGCGTAAGGGTCTTTGCTCCGTCGGCGCCGTGAAATACTCAAAAATCCTCCTCCTTAAAGATCGGGAGATCAGTCTGCCCGTCCCGTCGCCAGAACGCAACCCTTATTGTTTACCTTATTGTTTTTGGGTGCGTGTGGGCGGAAGAACCTGCAAAACGTCGGTCGGGCGGAGGCGAGGGCGGCGTCTACGGGCCTCCTCTAGCCGCGCATTTCGGGGCCTCCATAGTGGGAGCGCAGCGCCCGATCGAACTCGCCGGAAGGATCTTCCAGGGTAGGGGCGGACTCTATAATTTTCCTCCTATACGGTACCCGGACACGCCCTTCTTCGGCGTTCACCTCGATCCCGTCGGTAGGGATCGCGCGCCCGTTCACAACGACGTACTTCAGGATGTCGCCCACCGCGTCGTAGACGGTCTCTTCGATCTCGCCGACCCTTTCGCCCGCGGCGTCTTCGAGAGCGTAGCCCTCCATAACGGTGTAGGGGTTTTCATCCCTCGCATCTTCGATTTCTTCTATGTCGTCGTCTTCTTCGCGGAACGGACCTCGTGCGAACGGGTTCTCCACAGACTATGCTCCTCCGGGTGGCGGGAGTCCTCTTCCATGCGTATGATAGCCGGACGTGAACGATAGAACCAAGTTGGTGAGAAACGCCCATATCTTGAAGGGGCTCTCGCTCCTCTACCTAGGGCTTGTGGTCGCCGCACTCCTGCTCGTGCACGCCGATTCTTACAGGCCGGCCGTCTCTTACGTGCCGCTCTACCTCGTGGTCTGCGTGATCTTCACCGCGGCGGCGGCCCTCCTCTTGCTCCCCGGGCGCCAGTTTGGCGAGGGGTTTTGCGCGGCCTCCTACGTTTTCTACGCGGTCTTTCTGGCGGCGGCGGCATTCTTTACCGGTGGCATCTCGAGCGAGCTGTACGTGCTCTTTTTCCCGCTCGTCCTCGCTCCGGCACTGCACGCATCCTGGCAGATAGGTCTCCTGGTGCAGGGCGCGGTGGTGGTGAGCTACTCCCTGGCGATGCTCCCGGATGCTCTGGAAAGCGTTCGGGGCGGCGGGCCGACTATGGTCTTCTTCAGGCTCGTGGTCTTCGTGCTCGTGGGCGTCTTCGCGCTCGCGTTGGGCGGGAGGAACACTGCGGTCGCGGGCGGCCAAGAGGCTTACGCCCTCGACGAGGACGGCTCGTTGCTCCTGGAGAGGGTCGCGAACGAGCTAGAGACGCGGCGAGGGGTGCAAGTCGGGGTCATCCTGGTAGATCCGGGGCGCCAGGTCGGGGACGTCGACCTCCTAATGGAACGGGTGCGGGTCAGGATCGGGGAGCCCGTCCTACTCGGCGAGGGCATGGTCTTCGGGGTGGTCTTGAGCGGGGTGGACGACCAGACCATAGAGAGTGCGGCCCGGCGGGCGCTCGCGGCTGCGAGCTCTTTGGGGGCTGAGGAGACGCGGGCGGGGGCGGCGATTTACCCGCACGACGCTCGCTCGGCGGAGGAGCTTCTGGCCGCCGCGGGTCGGGCGCTGGAGGCGGCCTTCGAGATCGAGAGCCCCAGCGCCATCGTACTCGCCGGCCGGGGCGTCTCCGGTTCCTCTTACCGGGCCGCCCGCTAAGGGCATCTTCGAAACCCGCTGTGGGGTCTCTGCGTAAGATGTGTTACGGGACCGGGCCCGGCAAGGGCCAATGTTATAATCCCGGGCGAAACGACGGAGTCTGTAGACCCTGTGGGGGTAATGGCTAGAGATGGGAAGGTTCACGAGAGCGATCCGGGGTTTTTTCGGCCGGTTCCTTACGGGGGTCGAGCAGCGTAACCCAGAGATCCTGCTAGAGAACGCCGTTCAGGACGAGCTGGAGAATCTGAAGAGGCTCCAAGTGGCGGCGGCGCGGACGATGGCCTACGAAAAGATGCTTACTAGCGACGCCGCCGAGAAGCAGAAGCTCGTTACGGCCCGGGAACGCCAGGCACGGGAGCTTGCGTCACGTGGTAAGCGGGAGGCGGCGATCCAGGTAGTCCAGCAGAAGCAGGAGGCGCAAACTTCCCTGCAGGAGATCGAGGGCCGCCTGGTTGAGGCCCGGCAGAACTCCCAAGAGGTGACAGGGGCATTTCGAGAGCAGGAGCGGCGCTACAACGAACTCGTGCGCGAGCGGGGGGCCCTGATGGAGGAGCACCAACGTTCGAAGGCCCTGCGCGCGGCCAACGAGGCCCGCGCGAGCATCTCTCTGACGGACTCCTCCCGCGACCTCGAAAAGGCGCGGCAGGCCATAAGGCAGGCCTCTTTCGAGGCCCAGGCCGTCGGCGAGCTCGGCACGAGCGAGACGGAGCGTCAGATCGCCGCCGCCGAGATCGACTTGAAGCGTCTGGATGCCGAGCGCGAGCTCGAGATCATGGAGGTCCAGATGGGCCTACGTCCCGCTGCTTCCATCGAGGGAGGCGGGGACGACCTTGCCCAAGAGACCGAAGGGGCGCCCGTCGAACGGCTCGACGAGCGCAGGGCCGACCGTGACGAGGGCGGTCCATGAGCCGCCTGGTCGCCCGGAGGAGGTCAGGCGGCGTCTACGGTAGCCTCATGCGCTTCGCACCTCTGAGTTCTATGGTCGGGTTAGGGGCGCTAACGCTCTCAGCCGAGGCGTACCCTCTAACCGTGCTGTGCGGGATTGGAGCGATATTGGCGGGACGGCGGCTGCTGGATCGGCAGGGGCGCGCTCGCAGGGAGCTCTGGCGCCAGGCGCGGGCGAACGCCGCGGAGCTGATGCGGGTAGCGCGGGCGGACGGTATCGCCGCCCCGCAGATGAAGCGGTTGGCGAGGCTGCAGGAGGGGCTTCTGGAGAGCTGGGAGATTCTGCCCGGAGAGTACGAACCACTTCTTCTGGAAGACCTCTACACCGTTGTCGGCGAGGTCGAGGTATCGGCCCAACTGGCGCGTCGCAGGTCGGCCTTGAGGCGCCATCTGGAGAGCGCGGACCGGCGATCTATAGTGGGGCGCATCCAGGAGCTAGAGAGGGAGATCTCGAGCCTCGAAGAAGGCTCCGCCCTGCGGACGTCGTTCGAGGCGGCTTTGGAGGGGCGTCGCGGAGAGCTGGAGGCCCACGAGCAGATACCGAGTGCGATAGGAATGATCAACGCTCAGCTAGAGGGCATCGAGAGCCTGCTCGGGAACCTGCGCGGCGAGCTGCTCGCCCTCGACGCCAGCCCGACCGCGCTCTCGCCGGAGTC
>JALZFP010000032.1 GCA_030861485.1 Actinomycetota bacterium
ATCCCCGCTTGCTCCTGCAGGATCTCGGGGAGCCAAGTCAGCACCACGTAGTAGCCCAGCGACTGCAACCCCATAAACAACGTCACCTGCCAGGCGAGCGCCGAGCGCCACGGTCCGTTAACCCCCTGGGAGTCCGCGGGGGACGCGTTCGTGGGACGAGCACTCCGCATCTGCGGAAGCCACGCCACGGCTGCCACGAGGGCAAGGAGGGCCCACGAGCCCAGTGACGCTCGCCAGCCGATGCCGACTTGGTCCGCAAGTGGGAAGCTCGCGCCGGCCGCGATCGCGGCGCTGACGGCTAGCGCGGTGGAGTAAGTGCTCGTCATGAGGCCGACGCGTTCGGGGAACTCGCGTTTGACCAGGCCGGGCAAGAGCACGTTGCCGATCGCGATCGCCGCCCCCAGAACAGCGGTGCCCAGAAACAACGCCGTTACCGCCCCCGCCGAACGGAGCAGGATGCCCGCCGCGAGCACTAGCATGCTCGCCAGCAGCACACGCTCCATTCCAAAACGATGGGCCAGCAGCGACGCGATCGGCGAGAGCAGGCCCATCGCCAAGAGCGGCAGCGCCGTAAGCAGCCCCGCGACCCCATAGGATATACCGGTATATGCTCTGATCTGGCCGATCAAGGGCGTCAAGCCCGTGAGCGCCGGGCGTAGGTTGACCGCAAGGAGGACGATTCCCACCACCAGCAGCACGCCCCGACCGCGTAAGCGGCGACGTTGATCAGCGCGGCCGGGAACCTCCTTCGTCACGCCGCGTCTACCCGGTCGCCTTGCCGGGCGGCGCTATAGGCATGGGGTACAGGCACGCGTGAAACGTCTTCGTGCGGTTCTGATCAGGATATGCCTTCGGCGCGGCGCTCACAACCAAACTGTACCGAAGCAAGCTCGAGGAGGCCAAGAACGTCCTTCTACCGCGGTGCTTGAGGAATGGGTTGCGCGTTGACACAATCTTAATGTGCTGCAACGCGGGTGGCGCCCCCTACGCCGGCGCAAGTCGTTGGGTTGAGTATCCTGGTTCTCCAACTACTACTCCCTCATATAAAGGGCGTCCCTCCTGATTTCGTACCCGGCGTCCTCAGTTGGTTCCTTACCTATGAGAACTTGCCCTTGTATACCGCATACGCTGATCGGATGCACCGCATACGCTGATCGTACAGCACCATGTGACTATAGTAGTGACTCTCGCTCGAGACAGGTGAGAAGTTCTAAAGCCGGTATAAATTAAAGGAGGGGCAATCCGCCCTCTTGGGTAGCGCAAAGTCCGTGACCTTATGCTCGGCTGCTTTATCCCTCGACCACATACCCAGAATGTCCTCGGCGTCCACCGTCCTCCCACCCGACTGTGCCTGAATACTTTCCGCCTCGGTAGGGGAAGGGGTTGCGGCAGCAAGACGATAAGAGGAAGCCGACAACTTGCTCGAGGGCGCGGGCTAACCTCGACGACCCTATAGGAGCCAGAAGGGTACAGTAAGAGGAGTGCAAAGACCCAAAGAAATGGCTGTAGCCCCCGAGCGAGAAACCCTGCTGACCCGCCCGGTGATTCTGCTAGCCCTTATCGCCTTCGCTACGCTCTTCGGCTTTCAGTTGCTGCTCTCGGCCGTCCCGCTCTATGCAGACGACGTCGGGGGCGGGAGCTCGGGAGCGGGACTTGCGACGGCCGCGTTCATGCTCTCGACGGTGTTCGCGCAAGTCCAAATGCCCCGGATCTTGGGCCGCTTCGGTTACCGAGCGGTCCTCGCCGTCGGGCTACTGTTCCTGGGGCTTCCCGCGTTCTTCTACGCGGCCGCCCAGACCTTGGTGTCCATACTGGCCGTCACGCTGCTACGGGGGGTGGGGTTCGGGATCGCGACCGTCGTTTTCGCCGCCCTAATGGTCGAGCTCGCCCCGCCCGGGCGGCGGGGAGAAGCGCTCGGGTTGCTGGGCGTCGCCATCGCGCTACCCGCCATCTTCTGTACCGCGCTGGGGCTCTGGCTCGCGGAGCGGTTCGGTTACGGAATCGTCTTCCTGCTCGGGGCCATTGCTCCCCTCTTGGGGATCGCGGCGATCTTCGGCATCGGTCCCGTCCCGACGCCCCGACGGCAGCCAGAAGCAGAGAGAATCGCCGGATTCTTCGCCGGCCTCGGGCGGGGTCCCCTCTTACGCGTCTTCCTAGTCTTCGCCATCACGACCACGGCCGCAGGGGTGGTCGTCACCTTCCTACCTCTAGCTGTTGCCTCAGGGTCGGGGCTGTTCTCCGCAGCGGGGGCCCTTCTAGTCATGGGTATCGCCTCCGCCGCCGGTCGCTGGTGGGCGGGGCGTTTCGGCGATCGCCGCGACCCGCGCCTCCTCCTCTCTCCTGGGCTACTCGCCGCCGCGTTTGGGATGGTCGCATTCCCGTCGGGGGGCGCGTTCCTGGTCTTCGGGGCGGCGCTCTTCGGGGTCGGTTTCGGATTGCTCCAGAACGCCACGCTGATCCTGACGATGGGGCGTGTCTCGGAGAGCGAATACGGGTTGGGGAGCACGCTGTGGAACGTCGCCTTTGACGCCGGGACCGGGCTCGGGGCTTTCCTGTTCGGCTTCGTCATCGCGGCGTTCGGGTACTCCTGGGCCTTCCATCTGTGCGCAGGGTTGGTGGCGTCGGCCCTCGTCATCGTGCACCTGGACCGCCCCACGCCGGTTGGATCCCGCTCCACCTAAGACAGGTGTCAACGAGGCCGCCTCGTTCGCTCATTTGCCAGCAACGCGACGAACTACAATAAAGAGTATGACACTTCACGTTTTCAAGATGTCCATGAGGCTGCCGCTGCCGCGCGAAAGGGTGTTCGCCTTCTTCGCCGATGCGACCAACCTCGAGCGCATTACCCCTCCGGAGCTGCGCTTCCGGATCCTCACTCCGCAACCGATCTCGATGCAAGATGGGACCGTAATCGATTACGGGCTGCGCTTGTTTGGGATCCCGTTGCGTTGGCAGGCGCGCATCTCGTGCTGGCGGCCGCCCATCGAGTTTGTAGACGAGCAGTTGGTAGGTCCCTATGGTCTTTGGAGGCACGCTCACCGGTTCCACGACGACGGCGGTGAAGCGACGGTCGCCGAAGACGTGGTGTGCTACCGGCTGCCGTTGCGGCCGTTCGGTGAAATCGTCCATCCGCTGGTACGACTGCAGCTCAAGCGGATCTTCCGGTTCCGGCAACAGGCGGTGCGGACCTGCCTCCTAAGCGGGGCAGGCGACGCGGCGAACGGTCGCTGCTGAGAGCAGCTCTTACACGGTCTCCAAGGATGTAGAACATTCCGCCCCTCTCTGTAAGAGGAGGGGTTGCGGCGGAACGGGATGGGGGTCAACCGTGCGCCTTGGGGTACGCCCACAGGTCCGTATTGACGTTGAAGGGGCGAACGTGCTCCCTGCCCAACCTATCCTTGACGCGGAATGCGAGGCGGACGTTACCAGAGTACCCTTCGCCCTTGAGTGTGTTAGCGAGCCGGGTCAGCTCGAACCTGTAGCCCACGCTGTCCGCTGGCACAAGCTCCACGGCGTTCCCGCGGCGGGCGGCCCCAAGGACGTTGGCCGGTTCCCCGCCGGCCAGCTCGAGCGGCACCACCCGGTCCCCCGCGGGGTCCAGGATCAACCGTCTGCCGCGCGGCTCGCGGGGGCGCACGACGACGAGGCGGATGCTGTCTAGGTAGATCGGTTGGGTTCCCTTGTTAGCCAGGGCGAAGCGCACGAGCGGGGTACCTTGCGGGTACTCCAAGCCGTACTCCCTGAGGAAGTCGCCCAGCAGCAGGTACAGTCCCTCCTGCGAGCGGTCGTGTATCGCCGGTGGGTCGGGATCGCCGGGGGAAGCCCCGTCGAGGGGGGAGGCGCGGTACTCGTAGCGGACTCTGATCTCGAGACGCGGCCTCCTGTCCCTCCTCTGCAAGTAGAGGCTGAAGACAGACAGCACCATCGCCAACACGGAGGCCGCCGTGTGGGCGACGTCGCTGAGGGGCACGCCTCCCAACCCCTGCAGGCCAACCCAGCAGACCGGGAGCCGCGCGCCGGTGCGCCAGTACGCTCCCTCGGTCACGGGCCCTCTTATCCTGCTCTCCTGCCGGGCCGCCTCGCCCACACGAACGCCCCCGAAGAGGACACGGAGCGCGGCTCAGGCTCGCCGACGCCGGCGAGCGCCTCCCGGAGGTCTAGCACGCGCTCGACGAGGAAGGAGAAGCCGCGCCTGCGGTCCTGCTCGACCCTGCCCTCGAGCAAGAAGGCTCCGCTGTGATGCAGCACGTGGCCGTATCTACTGTACGCCCCCTCGAAGACGGTGGCCTGCAGGAGTCCGGCCTCATCCTCGATGAGCAGGAAGTAGACCGGCCGGCCGCTCCTGGTCGGCGGCCTCTGCAGCGACTCCAGCAGCCCCGCCGCCCGTGCCCGGGCGCCGTGAGGAAGGTCGAGGATCTCTCGGCTCAAAATCACCCCGAGCCCTCCCAGCTCCCCGCGGTAGGGGGAGAGGGGATGCCGGAAGACGTTGAGGGAGAGCGCCTCCCATTCCATCCGCTCCCGCTGCCTCACCGTAGGCGGCAGCGCCCGGTACACGCCAACACCCTCGCGTACCTCCCACCAGCTCCCGGGGTGGGGGAGGGGCAACTCCGCTTGATGCCTCCGGGAGCGCGGCCGCTTCTTCGGCAGGCCGCCCACCGCGCTCAAGAGACCGTTGCGCCCGACCTTTGGCGCCAGGGTGTCGAGGAAGCCAGCCATCACCAGGTTCTCCAGGGCGTCACGCTCGACTGCGGTGCGCTGGTAGAGGTCGTCGAGGGAGGTGAAAGGCCTCTCCCGCCTCTCGGCCAGGATCGAAGCGATGGACGCGCGGGAGAGGCCTTTTGCGTACTTCAACCCTACCCTGAGGGCGGTGCCGTCCTCTTCCACGACGAAACCCTCGCCCGAGAGACAGAGGCACGGCGGGAGTATCGCGATCCCCTCCCGCCGCGCCTCGTTCACGAGCGTGCGCGGGCTGTAGAAACCCATCGGCTGGGCGTTGAGTAGTGCGCAGAAGAACTCGGCGGGGAAGTGGCGCTTCATGTAGGCGCTGGCGTAGGAGAGGGAGGCGAAGGAGGCGGCGTGGGCGGCCGAGAAGCCGTAGGCGGCGAAGCCCTCAGTCCAGGAGAAGACCTCCCGTGCCGTTTCCTCCGGCACCCCGCGCGCCACGGCACGGCCCACGAACCCCTCCCTGAGCCTCGTCATCGCCCCGGGACCGCGGTCCTTGGTCATGGCGCGCCTTATCTGGTCGCCCTCGGTCAGCGTAAAGCCAGCCGCGACGTGCGCGACCTCCAGGACCTGCTCCTGAAAGATCAGGACGCCGTAGGTGGACTTGAGCACCTGGTCGAGCTGCGGCAGAGGAACCGAGTAGGGCTCCCCGCCGTGCCGTCTGAGGACGTAGGGGGTGACGAGGTCCCCGCGGACCGGACCGGGCCTGAAGAGGCTTATCTGGGCTACGAGGTCGGAGAGGCGCCGGGGCTTTAGGCGGCGGGAGAGGTGCATCTGTCCTGGGCTCTCAAGCTGGAACGTCCCGGCGTTCCTGCCGGTTCTTATGAGGGCGTAGGTCTCCTTGTCGTCCGGAGGCGGGGCGTAGGGATCGACCTCGTCGCCCGTTCGACGCGAGGCCAGGACACCAGCCTCGTGGAGCGCTGTATGCATCCTCAAGCCCAACAGGTCGAGCTTGGGCATCCCCGCGTACTCCAGGTCGTCCTTGTCGTACTGGACGCGGAGCAGCCCCTCTGTGCCCGTAGGCTCGACCGGCACGAGTTCGGAGAGACGGCGATGTTCGTTGCCGAAGACGAGGCCCCCGAGGTGGGTGCCCACCTGGAGGAGCCGGCCGGCGAGCCGTCCCGAGATCTCGAGGAGGAGCTTGTGCCTGTGGGTGGCTTGGAGGGGGTGGCCGCGCATGGCGGGCTCCGCGAGAGCTTCTTGCCAGCCCTCCAGCGGGTTGTAGACCCGGTCGCGGTCCCTGAATCTCGTCGGCACGTGACGGGAGAGCTCGTCGATTTCGCGGGGGGCGTGCCCAAGGGCCCTCGCGCCTACCCTCACGGCCCCGCGTAGGGACATGGTCTGGGCGGTGGCTGCCACAGCCACCCCATGCTCCTTGTACCGCCGGGCGAGCTCGTCCCTGACCTCGTCCCTCCGCAAGGAACAGAGGTCCAGGTCGATGTCCGGGGTGTCGGCACGGAACTCGTGCATGAATCGCTCGAAGAGCAGCCGGTTCGAGAAAGGCTCCGGCTGCGTGAGCCCCAAACAGTACGAGACCAGGGAGCTGGCGGCGCTCCCGCGGCCCGTCACCGGGATCCCCTTTCCGCGTGCTATCTCCGCTGCCTCCCGCGCGACGAGGAAGTAGGGTGCGAACCCCAGTTCGTCAATGCACCTCAGCTCCCGGCGCAGCCTGACCCGGACCCTCCCCTCGACGTGACCGTACCTCTCCTTCGCGCCCTCGAGGGCCAAACGAGCTAGCCTGCCCCCAGCCGTCTCCCCGCCCCGGATTCGGGCGGACGGCAGGTGCACCTCCCCCGTTAGGTCCACCGCCCCCGCACACCGCTCGGCGACAGAGGCCGCGTTCCTCAAGGCCTCTGGGTAGCCCTTGAAGAGGTTCTCCATCTTCTCAGGGGGCTTGAGGTAGAGTTGGTCGGTGGTTCGGTGCTCGGGGCCCGGAAGCGCCGTCAGGCTCGTCGCCGCGACGAGAACCTCGTGCAGTCGGTGGTCCGCGGGTCTCAGGTAGGCCACCTCGTTGGTTGCCAGTGCTGGAATACCGTGCCTCTCGGCGAACAGAGCGACCTTCCTCAGCCTCCTCCGGCTACCGACCGTCCGATCATCGGTCAGCTCCGCGTAGAGGCTGTCCCCGAACGCGTCCCGCAGCGCCTCAAGCGCCTCCGCGGCCCTTTCCACCTTGCCAGAGAGAACGGGGCGCGGGAGGTAGCCGAAGGGTACGGCGCCGGTGAGACAGAGGAGGCCCGCAGCGTGCTCGAGAACCACCGGGAGTGAACACAAGGGCTTGCGCCGGTCTTCCGAGCTGCAGCGGTACCGGGTGAGCAGTCGACAAAGAGAGCGGTATCCTTCCATGCTCTCCGCTAGCAGGACCAGATGCCCCCCTCCTTCCATAGAGACTTCGGCGCCAACGATTGGGGAGACCCCGAGCCCACTGGACGCTCCGAGAAACTTGGGGACGCCGTAGAGGCCGTCCCGGTCCGTAAGGGCCAGCGCGCCGATCCCCATCCGGGCCGTTTTCTCGACCAGCTCGTAGGGCGTGGCTACCCCGAAACCGTAGGAGAAGCCACTCCTGACGTGCAGGTGGACAAACCCCCCAATCTCCGCCATTAATCCACCACGCCCACAAGGAACCACCCCCCGGACCGCTCCCGGGTTAGGTCCACCACGCCGCCGCCGGAGAGGATGACCCTGAAGACTAATCTGTCCTTGCACCGGTCCTCGTGCCACCACCACCCAACCTCTCTCCACCGGTCTATGACCTTAACTACCCGCCGGCGCCTCCAAAAGGAGCATCTCCTGCCCCTGACGAGCCGCACGACCTCCACCCGCCCGGAGGACCTCTTCAGCTCAACGGACTCCCGGGGCGCGTGCGCAGCCTCCCCGGTTCGCCCCTCCAGCTCCGACGCTCTCGCGAGCCAGGGGGCTTCGAGTAGGTGCTCGACCACCGCCCTCTTGGATTCGGCGGTGGGGAAGAGGGGCTCTTGGAACCCTCTTGGTCTCGAAGGGTATGCATGGATTTCTGCGACGCTCGCTCCCGACAAACACTTCTCCTCTCTGTTTCAGAGGAGCAGCACCCCCGCGTTTTCGGGGTCGAGAAGCCGTAGCCCGCCGGGTATAATCGGCGGGACGAGCGTCTTCATCTCTTTCCAAACTCCTCAAGGCCGCTTTGGTCGCCAGCCGGTCGGCCTCGAGGAGATCCGGGGTGGGGACGCTCCTCCTTATGTTCTTTTCTCCACTGTACAGTAAACATCTGTTTACATTCAAGGGCAATTTGGTTAAAATGTACCGGAGAGCTACATGTACTATGGGAGTGTTTTGGTCGAGGCCCCAAACCGGCGCAAATTGGAGATCCTGCGGTTTATCGCCTCGCGGGCGTCCAAGGGGGAGAACCCACCCAGCGTGAGAGAGGTCGGAGCCGCTGTCGGCTTGAGGAGCTCCAGGAGCGCTCATGCCCACCTCGAGAGGCTCGAAGAGGTAGGGTATGTCGAGCGTTCGGGGAGCGGGGTGAGGACGGTGCGGCTTACGGAGAAAGGGTGGGGTGCCGTCCTGGACGGGAGCACACCCCTTCTGGGGAGAATAGCGGCGGGCCGAGGGCTCGAAGCCGTAGCCGTGGGCGACGAGGCCTATTCTCTGGCCGCCGAGCTTCTACTCCCAGGCTCGGGCAGACACCGCTATCTCTTAAGGGTGGTGGGGCAGAGCATGACGGAAGCGAGAATAGAGGATGGAGACCTGTTGGTTGTCGAGGAGGACGAGGATCCGCCGAATGGCGCGGTGGTCGTCGCACTGCTGAGGGGCGAGGAGGCGACCGTGAAGAGGTTGCGCCGAGAAGGCGAGACCGTGCGACTCAGGTCCCAGAACGGTGGATACGAGGACATAGTGGTTCCCGCCGAGGACGTGAAAGTGCAGGGCCGGGTGGTCTACGTCGTCCACCCTCCATCGAACTCCTTAGGTCATTGATGAGGCGTGAGAGGGGCGCCTTGAGCGTAGAGCAGTGGGGTAAATTGAGCCTAAACGCTAGTAGAAAGGGGATACCGTGACAAGCGGCTACATCCCGGCCAAGGGCGAACCCGGCCCCGACGAGATCCTAGAAGCCTTGCGGGAAGCAAGCTCTGACAACCCCCGCCTTACAGAGATGCCGCCCGAAGAAGTAGCTCGGCAGCTTGTCTTGGGCGGCCACCTGCAGCAAGAGCCTTCGCCCGCATTAGTAGCGGACATGCTAGACGCGCTGGAGGCCGAGGAGGGCGGCTTCGATGTAGACGAACTCTCTGAGTAGGGCAAACCCCATCTGAGCATGAGAGCAACCAAGGCCTAAAAGAAAGGAGGCGTGCGCGGCCCGTGCACCTACGGTTACTACCGCTGCCCCCACTAGGTGGAGCACGACGGGTAGGGGTGCACGAACCGCACTTGGTGTCGGCCGGAAGGCTCGAGACCAAGGCATGGAGGTCAGTGCGGGGTGTGATGAGGGAACCGGAGGAGTTGACAAGGGGCCTCGACTGGATTGTAGGGCTGAAGCGTGAGGGGGGCGCGGTGATCCGCAAAGGGAGGCGAAGACCTGGCTTGAGGAGCCTGCTAAGCTGGAGAGGGTGCGAGTCGGCTACCACAGCAGGCCGCCGAAGGGTTGATGAACCTCGACAAGCTCAAAGAGAAGCTCGCCGCCCTCGAGGAGAGGCAGATCGTGCCGAGTGGAAGCTACGTGCCATCAAGTGGCCTAAAGAGGAGCTGGAGCGACTGGAGCAGGACAGGAACGCGGCCCTTAACACCGCGCCGCCCTCGCCCCCAAAGCCCTCGGCTCT
>JALZFP010000035.1 GCA_030861485.1 Actinomycetota bacterium
AGGGCAAGATAGACCGGCTCCTCGCCGCCCTCGAAAACGCCCCCCAAAACGGCGCCCAGGCGGGCCCCCAGGAGTACGCCCAGGCAGAGACCGTGGAAGACTCGCGGGAAGAGGGTGCCTCGGAGGCTCCCCAGGCCAACGGCGAGGTCAGGGCTACGGACGCTGCCAGGCGCAAGGCACAGGAACTCGACGTGGACCTCAGGGAGGTCGAGGGTACCGGGGCCGGCGGCCAGATCACGGTAGACGACGTGCGCCGGGTGAACGCCCAGGCGAGTGGGGAAGGAGAGAGCTAAGTGGTAGAGCAGCGCGCAAGCAACGGGGGCGCGGCCCCGCCGGAGGTGCAGAACTTCTTCGACAAGTACCGCGCGGGCATGAGCGTCATGCTAGAAGGTGCTCAAGCCGACACCGGGCGCACGCCCAAAGAGGTCGTCTGGACCAAGAACAAGGCCAAGCTCTATCGCTACGAGCCTGCCGCCGAGAAGAAGTACCCGGTCCCGATCCTCATGGTCTACGCCCTCATAAACAGGCCCTACGTCCTCGACCTGGTGCCGGGCAACAGCCTCATCGAATTCCTGATCGGCGAGGGCTTCGACGTTTACCTGCTCGACTGGGGCATCCCGGGCGACGAGGATAAGGACCTAGACTTCGAGAACTATATCCTCGAGTACCTGCCCCGGGTGGTTAAGAAGGTCATGAGGACCTCGGGCGCCGAAGAGTTCACCCTCTTCGGGTACTGCATGGGCGGCACCATGTCGGCCATGTACGCTAGCCTCTTCCCCGAGAAGCTCAAGAACCTCGTCTTGCTCACGACGCCCGTCGCCTTCCCGCAGGAGGAGATAGGGGCCTACAGGCTCTTTACGAGCGAGAAGTACCTCAACCCGGACCTCCTCGCCGACGCCTTCGACAACATCCCCGGGGAGATGATCGACACGGGCAACCGGATGCTCAAACCCGTCACCAACTATGTCGGCACCTACGTAAATATGTGGGAGCGCATCTTCGAGGATAAGCCGATGGAGACCTGGCTCGCCATGAACAAATGGGTCAACGACGGCCCGCCGTTCCCGGGAGCGACGTTCAAGACCTGGATCAAGGAGTTCTACCAGCAGGACAGGCTGGTGAAGGGCGAGATCAAGCTGCGCGGTCGCCGAGTAGATCTCTCAAACATCCAGACGCCGCTGCTCTCCATCGCCGGCAAGAAGGACCACATCTGCACCCTCCCGCAGGCCGAGGCGCTCATGGACCTTGTGGGGAGCGAGGAGAAGGAGTTCTTTGTCCTCGACGCCGGCCACGTCGGCCTCCTCACCGGTCGCGGCGCCAAAAAGGGCCTCTGGCCCAAGGTCAGGGAGTGGCTCTCCGAGCGCTCCGGCGCCTAGAAGATACAAGCAACGGGCAAAGCGAGAGGGGCGGGGCCTTTCGGCCTCGCCCCTCTTTGTGCGCCCGAATAGGGGTTGGTCCTTTAGTTTCTCTTGACGTAGGTGCCAGGTGCGTCCTCTAAGGGCGGGTACTCGTCGCTGCCCACACCCGGCGCTTCGACCTGCTCCCCGGAGCGGGACTCGAGCCACCCTGTCCAGTCGTCCCACCAGGTGCCCTCGTGCTCCTCAGCGTTCTCGAGCCACTCGTCAGGGGACTCGTACCGACCGCAGTCGTCGCTGGTCCAGTAGCCCCTAGCCTTGTCCGGCGGGCTGACCACGCCGGCGATGTGCCCGCCGCCGGCGAGGGTGTAGCGGATGTTCGCGTTGGTGAGCTTGCACATCGCCCAGCCCGATTTCCACGGCGCAATGTGGTCCCTCCGGGTACCCACGGAGTAGATGTCTCCGGTAATCTTGCCAAGATCTATGGGACGGCCGTTGAACTCTACCTTGCCCGGCTCTTTAAGGTTGTTCTCGACGTAGGTGTTCCTTACGTACCACTGGTGGGCGTCGCGGGGTAGGCTCGTACTGTCGCTGTTCCAGTAGAGCATGTCGAAGGCGGGCGGCTTCTGGCCCATCAGGTAGTTGGTAACCACGTTCGACCAGATCAGCTGGGTCGGCTGCAAGAGGTTGAACATGTTCGACAGCTGCTGGCCGGGCAGGTAGCCCAGCTCCTTCATCTGAAGCTCCATGAACTCTACCCGAGGCTCGTCCGTGAAGACCGCCTGATCACCGACATCGGAGAAGTCCAGCATCGCGGTTAGGAAGGTGGGAGCGCCTAAAGCCTCAGCCGTCTCGTCGCCTTCGTCGGCAGCCAGATAAGCCAGCATCGTCCCCAGGAGCGTGCCACCGATGCAGTACCCAACAGGATTTACCTTGTCGGCGCCGGTGATCTGACGTGCCACGCTCATGGCCTCTAGAGGACCCAGGGTCATGTAGTCCTCGAACTTAACGTCCGCCATCGACTCATCGGCACTCTTCCAGCTGATCATGAATACCTGGAAGCCCTGCTCCACGAGGTACCTGATAAAGCTGTTCTTCTCCCGCAGGTCGAGGATGTAGTACTTGTTGATCCAGGGCGGGACAAAGAGTAGAGGCACCTCGTAGACTTGCTCGGTCTGAGGCTCGTACTGGATCAGCTCCATAAGCTTGTTGCGGTAGACCACCTTACCCGGCGTCGTAGCCAGGTTCTCGCCCACCTCGAAGGCCGTGGCGTCGACCATGCTAAGGCTGCCGTCCTCCATGTCCGAGATAAGGTTTCGCGCACCTTCGATGAGGCTCGCCCCCCCCGTCTCGAACGCGCGCTTCGCAACGTCCGGGTTTGTAAAAAGGAAGTTGACCGGGGCCATAGCCTCCACAAACTGCCTGAGATGGAAATTAAGCCGCTGCTGCTCCTCGGTGTCACCCTGGCCGTCGGTCTCTTTGGCCTCGTTGAGGAGATACTCGGAGGCGAGTAGGTACGACTCCTTGAGCATCGCGTAGAAGGGGTTGGAGTCCCACTCCGGCGCGGAGAAGCGCGGATCAGATGATTCTTCCTCTTCCTCCTCCTGCCGCTGCACGCCCCAGAAGCGGTACGCGGCGTCGGTCCACACGTTCATCGACTTCTCAAAGAGGCGGCGGTTGAAGTCTGTCGCCACCTGCATCGCGCGCTGTGGGTCGGACATCTCGCGCATCCAGAGGGTCTGCAACGCCCGGGTGATCTCCGCCCAGTCGAGGGGTACTATGTTACTTAAGGGGTTGGCGTTCCATATCTGGTTCATGGCGGACAGCAACGGGTCGTTTGCCATGGCCCCTTCTGGCAAGGGCTCTATCTCCTCGCCTGTGGTAACGCCGGGCTTGGTTAACCAGGGAAGGCTGGCGCCCGGGACCGTCGCCATGGGGCCCATGTTGTTGCTGAGCCACTCCGACCACATCTTGAAAAACGGCTCAAAGGACGCCGAACCCGGATCCGGAAAACCCGGGATGCCCATACCTCCGCCGCCTCCTCTAAGATCAGCCACAGCTTTTTCCTCCTTCTGCGTCCAAGAGCAAAGGTGTTGCCTTCACTCTTTACCCCTTTTAGGCACATTTTATCCGATCGGCACCTTGACACGGAAACCACGGGATCCTATGGTTGTCGAGCAGGGGAACACCGCCGCGGGGCCTGGAGAAGCGGTGGTCCTTAAGCGTGGAGAGGCGGACGGCATGACCATTACACCCGAGACGATCCGGCAAGGGACGCAACCGGTAGACTTCATCAACGCGGGCAGCATTCTCTCGGACGGGGAGAAGGATGTCCGGGACAGGGTACGCGCCTTTGTGGACCGGGAGGTCATCCCCGCGGCAGCCGGATACTGGGACAGAGCCGAGTTTCCGTTCGACCTGTTGCCGGGCCTGGCGGAGACCGGGATCATGGGCGGTTCCTTCTCGACGAAGTACGGCTGCGCCGGGTGGAACAACGTGGCCTACGGCCTCGCGATAGCGGAGCTGGCCCGCGGCTCGGGGAGTCTGGCAACGTTCTTACACGTCCAGAGCGGCCTGGCGATGGCGGCGATCTACAACCTCGGCTCGGAGGAGCAGAAGCAGAAGTGGCTCCCCCCGATGGCGAAGTGCGAGAAGATAGGCTGCTTCGGCCTTACCGAGCCGGAGGCCGGAAGCGACCCCGGCTCCCTTTCTACGACCGCCGTCGAGGAGGGCGACGGCTACGTCCTTAACGGGGAGAAAAAGTGGATCGGTAACGCCTCGTTCGCGGACGCTGCCGTGATCTGGGCGCGCACGGAGGACGAGAGGATCTCCTGCTTTCTTGTCGAGGGCGACAACCCTGGCTACCACGCCGAGGTTCTGCCCCGCAAGGGCTCGCAGAGGGCCGCCTGGCAGACTCACATAACGCTCCGCGACTGCCACATCCCCGGCGAGGCCCGCCTCCCCGGGGCAAACGGCTTGGGCTCCACCCTCTCCGTGCTGACCCACTCGCGCTACGGGGTAGGCTGGGACGGCCTCGGACAGGCGATGGACTGCTACGAGACGTCACTCGCCTACACAAAGGAACGCGAGCAGTTCGGCCAGAAGATAGCCTCCTTCCAGCTCGTGCAGGCAAAGCTCGTCGAGATGGTTAATGAGATCTCGCTCTCCCAACTGCTCTCGATCCACGTGGGCCGGCTTAAAGACGCGGGCGACCTCGACGCGGCGACCGTCTCGATGTTCAAGATGAACAACGTAGCAAAGGCCCGGAAGACGGCCGCCCTCGCTCGTGACGTCCTGGGCGGAAACGGCATCCTGCTCGACTACCGCGTGATGGAGCACATGGCAGA
>JALZFP010000081.1 GCA_030861485.1 Actinomycetota bacterium
GAAACGGCGCGGACCTCGCGTACTGTCTGGAACTTGCCTCGAACTTCGCGGATCTGGTGCCTACCGTGCTCTTGATCTACTACAACGTCATCTTCACCCGGGGGATCGAGAGATTTTTGGAGGACGCCGCCAGTGCAGGAGTCTTGGGGCTCGTGATCCCGGATCTCCCTGTAGGTGAGGCCCTGGATTTCAGGGAGATGGCTGCCGAAAGAGGGGTGGCGATCTGCCCGCTCGCCGCGCCCACCACGGACGACGAGCGGTTAGACAAGATAGCCGAGGTCGCCTCGGGCTTCGTGTATTGTGTCTCGGTGACGGGTGTGACGGGGATTCGTGAGCGGCTGCCGCAAGGGGCTGTGGATCTCCTACGGAGGGCGCGGGCGAGAACCTCGCTACCGGTCGTCCTAGGGTTCGGTATCTCCTCCGCCGAAACGGCGGTGGAGGCCGCGGCAGAGGCAGACGGCCTCACAATAGGCAGTAAGCTCATGCAGCTCATCGCCGAAGGGGGACCCGAAGAAACCGCCCGCTGGCTGCGCGAGGTGCGCGAGGCGCTCGACGGGGCCAAGGTGGGAGGCAGGCATTAGACACTGGCTAAGCAAGCGACGGGAGTATTCGCGGGCCGGCGCCGACACGGAGCCGGAGACGGAGAGCGGTCTCGGTCAGATAAACGGCGTCTTCACCAAGTGCGAGGGGTGCGGGCAACCGATCTACGAGAAGGACCTTAAGGCCCGCTTCAACGTGTGCCCGCACTGCGAGTTCCACTACCCGCTCCCGGCCCCCGAACGCGTACGCCTCCTGGCTGATGCCGGAAGCTTCGAGGAGCGCGACGCCCGCATGAGGGCCGGGGACCCCTTGGGTTTCGAGGACTACCAAAAGAAGCTTAAGAGCGCGCGCAAAAAAACCGGCCTCAACGACGCGGTGCTGAGCGGGACGGCGAGGATCGGGGGCTGCCCGGCCGCGCTCGTGGCGATGGACTTCCGGTTTATCGGTGGTTCGATGGGTAGCGTCGTGGGAGAGAGGGTAGCGCGTACGATGGAGTTCGCCTACGACGAGGAGCTGCCGCTCGTGATCGTCTCGTCCTCCGGGGGGGCGCGGATGTACGAGGGCATCTACTCCCTTATGCAGATGGCAAAGACCAGCGTGGCCCTCTCTCGCTACGCGACCGGCTCCCAACCATACGTCTCCGTGCTGACGGATCCGACCTTCGGGGGGGTGACGGCCTCGTTCGCCACCGCCGCTGACGTCGTAATCGCCGAGCCAAAGGCGAGAATCGGCTTCGCGGGGAGAAGGGTTATAGAGAGCACGACCAAGGAACGTCTGCCGGAGGACTTTCAGACGGCTGAGTTTCAGAGGGAGCACGGTCTTGTGGACCGGATCGTGCACCGCCTCGCCTTAAAGAACGACCTCGAAAGATTACTGGGGTTCCTCGCGTGATCCTGGAGTTCGAAAAACCAGTCAAGGAGCTTGAGGCGCGAATAGCGGAACTGCACAGGCTCGCGGGCTCAAACGAGGAGCTTCAGGACGAGATCTGGCGTCTCGAAGAGGCTCTCGACGCCGCAAAGGTGCGTATCTATTCAAACCTGACCCCCTACCAACGGGTACAGGTCGCCCGCCACTCCGACCGCCCCAACTTCCGTTCCTACCGTGACGCCCTGACGGATGACTTCTACGAGCTCTCCGGCGACCGCTTGGGTGCGGACGACCCGGCGGTGCGCGGGGGACTGGCGAAGATAGGGCAGCACCCGGTGGTAATCCTGGGCCACGACAAGGGCGGTGACGTCGGAAGCCGCGTAGAGAGAAACTTCGGCATGGCCCACCCGGAGGGCTACCGCAAGGCCGGCAGATTCTACTCCCTGGCGGAGAGGCTAAAGATACCGCTCGTCGTCCTGGTAGATACACCGGGGGCCTTCGCCGGGCGCGAGGCCGAAGAGCGGGGCCAGGCGTGGGCTATCTCCGCCGACCTCATGGCGCTCGCGCGCGTCCGGGTTCCGGTCGTGGCCGTGGTCATCGGGGAGGGGGGGTCGGGAGGGGCTCTGGCCATGTGCGTCGCCGATTACGTCGCGATGCTGGAGAACTCCTACCTCTCGGTGATAGCGCCAGAAGCGTGCGCCTCTATAATCTTTCGTGACCCCAAGCGTGCCCCCGAGGCCGCCGAGGCGATGAAGCTAACCGCCGAAGACCTCTTGACCTATGGGGTTATAGACGAGATCCTGCCAGAACCTTTAGGCGGGGCGCACAACGAGCCCGAGACTACCGTGGAGGCCGTTGCCCGCGCCGTCGAGAGCGCCGTAAACCGGCTCTCGAAGCTCGAGCCGGGGTCGCTCGTCAAAAGCCGGTACGAACGCTACCGCAGGATAGGGGCGCACCTCGCCGAGGGAGAGGTCGCCGGTGAGAGCGGCGTCGGGTCTGCCACCAGGTAGGCCCGGTAGGGTCGTTTCTCCTAAACCCTACGCCCCTACCCGAAAAAGGTCGCGGCGGCGTTGTAGAGCTCGTCGGGGACGATCTTTGTCTCCTCGGTTGCCTCTTCGAGGGGGACGGTTACGATCTCGCTGCCCCGCAGCGCCACCATCTGCCCCCACTCACCGTTTTTGACCGCTTCCGCGGCCCGGAGGCCGTAGCGGGTGGAGAGGATGCGGTCGTAGGCGGTCGGGGTGCCGCCGCGTTGGAGGTGGCCCAGGACCACGTGGCGCGTGTCTATACCGGTTCTTTCTTTGATCTCCTCGGCCAAAGTCTCCCCGATGCCGCCGAGCTGCACGTGGCCGAACTCGTCGGTCTCGGCGCTCTGGGTAATGTAATCCTCGCTGAGGGTTACGCCCTCGCTCACGGCGATTACACCCCACTTCTCACCGCGCCCCGCGCGCTTCTCGAAGAGGTCTGCTATCTCGTCCATGTCCGGTTCGACCTCGGGGATCAAGGTGACGTTCGCGGCCCCGGCGACGCCCGCGCCCCAGGTGATCCAACCGGCGTGACGGCCCATTATCTCGACGACCATGATCCTCTCGTGGCTCCTGGCCGTGGTCCTTATGCGGTCTATGGCCTCTGTGGCGATGGAGACTGCGGTGTCGTAGCCGAAGGTGGTGTCGGTGGCCGAGAGGTCGTTGTCGATGGTTTTGGGGCAGCCAACGACCTGTATGCCAAAGTCATCGTGGAGCCGCTTTGCAACCCCCAGAGTATCGTCGCCGCCGACGGCGACGAGGGCGTCTATGCCGTGCTCGTTCATGTTCTCGACGACCTTCTCCGCGTCGCCCTCGTTTTTGTAGGGGTTGGTGCGGGAGGAGAGGAGGATGGTACCGCCCTCCTCCAGGATGTAGCGAACGTTGTCCGCGGTGAGGGGCTGCGTGCTGTCCTCTTCTCCTTGCAGGAGGCCGCGCC